>PMIU01000011.1 GCA_003157195.1 Candidatus Nomurabacteria bacterium | reverse complement strand
GGAAAAAGGCGGAAGTAGTTATTACGACCGTTCAAAGTCTTTCATCGCAAGATAAATACAAAAAACTCTTCTCACCAACTGATTTCGATTTAATTATTGCCGATGAATCACACCGAGCAATCGGCGGAAATTCGCGGGCGGTTTTTGAATATTTTATCGGTTATAAACTTGGACTTACTGCTACACCAAAAGACTATTTGAAAAATGTTGATCCTCAAAAACTTTCACAGAAAGATTCGCGAGCTTGGGAAAAACGACAGTTGTTAGATACCTACACGACTTTTGGTTGTAAAAATGGTGAGCCAACTTATAAATTCAGTTTGCTTGACGGTGTTCGTGGAGGATTTTTAGTCAACCCTGTTGTTTCAGATGCACGAACAGACATCACAGCAGAACTGCTTTCTGAAAAGGGCTATGCCGTAATGGTAGAAAATGAAGAAGGCGTTGAAAGTGAAGAAACATTTTTCCATAAGGATTTTGAAAAGAAATTCTTTTCCGAAAAAACAAATCGTGTTTTTTGCCAGACATTTTTGGAGAATATTTTGAAAGACCCAATAAGTGGGGAGGTTGGCAAAAGTATTATATTTTGCATAAGCCAAAAACACGCTTCAAAAATTACGCAAATGCTCAATCAAATGGCGAGCCAACTTTGGCCCGAAAAATACAATTCTGATTTTGCGGTACAAATCACTTCAAATATTTCTGATAGCCAACAATTCACAATCAACTTTGCCAATAACAATTTGAACGGACAAACAAAGTTTTTAGAGAATTACAAATCAAGCAAAACGAGAGTTTGCGTAACTGTCGGCATGATGACGACGGGTTATGACTGCCAAGACATCTTAAACCTTGCGCTCATGCGTCCGATATTCTCGCCGACTGATTTTATTCAGATCAAAGGACGAGGAACAAGAAAGTTTGTTTTTGAATACAAAGACGAATACGGGGAAACTCACAAAAAAGAGAAAGAAAATTTTAAACTTTTTGATTTCTTCGCGAACTGTGAATATTTTGAAGAAAAGTTTGATTATGACGAAGTTTTGAAATTGCCTATCAAACAAAAAGGAACGGGTGGAGAAGGACCTATCGGCATTGATATTGATGAAATAGAAGTTTTTAATCCCGATAAGGTTAAAACACTCACAGAAACCCCTGTCGGTATTGAGGGAATGAAAGTTGATAGAAAACTTTTTGAGAAAGCCCGCGAGGAATTGCAAAATGATCCCGAAGTAAAAACTGCCGTTGAAAATGAGCAATGGGAAAAAGCGGTGCAAATAATGCGAGATAAATACGAAGACAAACCGCAATTATTCCTGAATCTTGAAAAAATTCGCAAGAGCGAAAATCTTGATCGCCGAATTTCTTGGCGTGAATTTTTAGAACGAGCCTTCGGCTTGATTGATGTTTTCAAATCCAAAGACGAGAAATTGGAAGAAGAGTGCGAAAAATTTATCTCAATCTACAAACCTGAAAGCAAATATGTTCCGCATATCAAAAATTATCTAAAAGCGTATGTTACGAGCGAATATTTTAGAAATGAAATAAATAGTCAACGATTTCCGAGAGAATTTGCTGGATTTACAATGGCAGAATTTAAGCAATTAAATGGATTTCGCGAAACTGTACCTGCATATGTCAAAGATTATGTTCCTGTTAATGTTTATATGAGGTAAATAAAATTATTATGCTTGATCAAATTACAAAACGAAAACTTGATTCTGCCCGACAAATTCTTGTCGGTAAAGTTCCTGACCCAAAAGCGCAGGTTGAGCAAATCACAACTGCACTTATCTATAAGTTTATGGACGATATGGATAAGGAAAATGAAGAGGTTGGATTAAAAACTCAATTTTTCGTTGATGATTGGAAAAAATTTTCGTGGACGAAAATTTTAGATAATAAACTTTCTGGGCAAGAACGCCTTGATCTTTATGTTCAAGCAATTACGAATATGCCAAAGAATCCACATATTCCTCAATTGTTCCGAAATATTTTCAAGGGCGCATTTTTGCCATACAATGATCCGCGAACGCTTTCTCTTTTCTTGAAAGAGATCAACGAATTTAATTACGAACACAGCGAAAATTTAGGCAATGCTTTTGAATATTTGCTTTCTATTCTCGGAAGCCAAGGCGATGCAGGACAATTCCGCACGCCACGACACATTATTGATTTTATTGTTGAAGTTGTTGACCCGAAGAAAAACGAAACAATCCTTGATCCCGCTTGCGGAACGGCTGGATTTTTAATTTCTGCATATAAACATATTTTGAAACAGAACAAAGAAAAAGCACTCACGCCTGATGAAAAATTGCGTTTGATGAATAATCTCGCAGGTTATGATATTTCGCCCGATATGGTGAAGTTAGCACTCGTAAATATGTATTTACATGGATTTCCAGAGCCAAAAATTCACGAATACGATTCGCTTACAAGTGAAAAACGTTGGGGAGAAACCTTTGATGTCATAATGGCAAACCCTCCTTTCACAACCCCAAAAGGCGGAGTTAGTCCTCATTCAAGATTTAATGTAAATGTGAAAAGAACCGAAGTTCTTTTTGTTGATTATATTGTAAGCCATTTAAATGTTTCGGGTCGCTCCGGTATTGTAGTTCCTGCTGGCGTAGTTTTCAAAGATGATTCTGGCTATATCAAAATAAGAAAAAATCTTGTTGACAGCAATTTACTTTGGGCTGTAGTTTCTTTGCCTGGTGGAGTTTTTAATCCCTACTCAAACGCTGAAACAAGCATTCTATTTTTAGATAAAAAAGTCGCCGAAAAAACCAAAAAGATTTTGTTTGTAAACATAAACAATGACGGTTATAGCCTAGGGAATACAAGAAATCCTATTAAAGATAATGATCTGCCTTCAGCTTTGGAATTATTGAAAAATTATGTTAATGGAAAGAATATAAATAACAGCCAAGCCTTACTAGTTGAAAAGGAAGACATAAAGAATAATTATTACATTCTTGTTGGCGATAGATACAAAAAGAATGGTGATAAAAAAACAAAAAATCATTTGCCGTTAAGTAAGCTTTTAATACGAAATAAAACACCGATAAATATTGAGAGTAATGTCGTTTATAAAAGAGCGACAATAAAACTTTACGGGAAAGGTCTGTTAATAAGAGATGAAGAAATAGGCTCAAAAATAAATACAAAAAAACAATTTCTTATCAAAAAAGATCAGCTATTACTATCAAAAATTGATGCCAGAAGTGGTGCGTTTGGTATAGTTCCAAAAGAATTAGATAGAGCTATTATTACTGGAAACTTTTGGGCGTTTGATATAAATGAAAATTTTGTAAATAAGGACTACCTATCTTATTTGTTATCTTCAAAGAAGTTTTATTCAATTTGTAAAGACGCAAGCTCTGGAGTTACGAACAGAAAATACCTAAACGAAACAAAATTCTTGGCAATGGAAATTGAATTACCAAAAATCGAGGATCAAAACAAGTTGATAAGGGAATTAAACAGCTATAAGAATAAAATTGAAGAATTGCAGAGAGATTTAGATATTAGAATATCAAAAGAGTGGGATGTTTAAAATATAATCTAAGTGGGTCGTGAAATTAGTAATTCAAATAATATAAATTATGTTTAAAGAAAATGAAAAAATTGGGTTTGCTGTAGAAAAGACGGATAAAAAATTAGATTCTTTTGAAGAGATAAATAAAAAAATTAAAGAATTAAATTGGATGGTATATGCAGTTATGATATTTATTTTTTTAGGATTTTTAGGAATACTTTTTAGTTATTTTTCTTTTTTGTCAGACAATTGGAGACATAAAGAAGATATTTATTATCAATTATTAGAAAAGGTCAATCAAAATAATTGTGGATTTATTAAAAATTAATTAATATATAAAAATATGGATCAAATAATGTATCAAAAAAAGGTTTTAGATTTAATAAGTGAAGTTTCTAAAGAAACGTCAAAATTTTATGCTCAAATGGCTAATGTTTTAAGACTTTACTACATTGGATTAAATAATATTTTTATTACCAAAAAAATATTAAAAAATATAAATTACTCGACAATACAATTAAGTGATGAAGAAAAAAGACACCTAGAAAATACGGGATGGTTGCTTGATGATAATTATTTAAATGATGTTTACTTACCAGCACTAAAAACCAATCTTATTTTAGATGCATGGCTCACTTTTAAGAGTAATGGCAAAACGGTATCTTCAAAAGAAGAAGGTTTTTTGGGATGGTATGAAACACTTGTTGCTAGTCTTAATAATGATTCATTGGGAACAAGTGATAAAGAAATGGAAATTGGTGGTGAAAAATTTAAAATTAGCAAAAATGGAAAAGTTGATTTTATTACTCCAGAAGTAGTTTTGAGTTTGGTAAATAAAATTATAGAAATTTATAAAGAAAATTAATATAAAAATGGCAGAAGAAAAATATGTTTTAGTTGAACATCTCTCTAGTATTTTTGATTTAATAAAAAAGATTGATAATGTAGAAAATACTGAGGAGGTGATAAAAATACTTCAAGAAAAAGACACCAGGAAAACATTTTTTAAAATGTTAGCTAGCTCGTTACGGATTTATTATCTAGGGTTAGATAGTATTTTTATTGCTAGTAAAATAGATTTTGAAAAATTAAATATATCCGCAACTGAAAATATTCATGTTAAAAATTTTAGTTGGGTCTTAGATCCGAAATATCAAAAAGATAGTTATTTAACTATTTTAAAAATGAATTTAATAAATGATTGTTGGATTTGTTTTGAAAGCTCATTGAGAGATATTAACTATAAATGTAATATAGAAAATGGAGAGCCAAAAATATATTCTCTTTATACTAATAAATTATTTAATGCTAATACAA
>PMIU01000106.1 GCA_003157195.1 Candidatus Nomurabacteria bacterium | reverse complement strand
CGACGGGCGTAATGGTGTCGACGGAGCCAAAGGAGACCCCGGCAAAAACGCCACCGCCAAGAGCCACAAGTGGTTGTGGACGGCAATCGCCATAGTCGGCGGTGGAGCAGCGGGAGGCATCTACTACGCCACCCGCAAACACGACCAGCCGACGACCGCCGCCGGCCGGCCCCCGGGTGCCATCATTGGCCCCGCGTTCTGATTTAATCTCCTGACAGTATCATAAGTCAGGAGGGAGTGTGGATATACTGCATTACCCCTCCTGCACTCTCTAAAGTTATGAATTAGTTTTTCAAACGTCATACTTTTAGAGAGTGAAAAAGCGATTTTTTATTCTTGACAATTTTATTAATTTAAGTAAGTATCAAATTTTATGAAGACAAAAATAAAACAAGTTATGTTTGCGGTCGCCATATTATCAGTATTTTCCCTGGGCTTTTTTGCTAATGCCAATAATGCCTCTGCTCAATATACGGTTCAGGCCTGCGACAGCGCGACTATTACCGGTACTGTTATTACCGGCACTCCTCCTGCTCATGCTCGATTTGAATATGGTACAAATTATAATACGGTAGCAAGCGGTGGAGGTATAAAAACAGACATCAAGTCCTTTGATACTGAAGGAAATTTTCCTGTTTCCCAATTTATTTCAGGTCTTTCTGAAAATACCACCTACTATTATCGACTAGCAGTTACTAATGACTATGGAACCGTAGATACAAGTATAAATAATTTCACCACTTCTTCTTGCGGAGGAACCACAACCCCTCCAACCACAGCTCCCACCGCCACTATTACCAGTACGTCTTCTTGTACCGCACCTTGTAATGCTTTAGTTTCTTGGACTTCTGCAGGTCTTGCTCCGACAACTTTAAAAATCTACAAAAATGGAACCTTCATTTGGAACCAAATTCCGAATGTCTCCGACTCAGCAACAGATTGGGGTTTGTCTCAAGGAACCTACCGATACTGTGCTCGCGCTGAAAATGCCAATTGGACATCCGAAACGGGCGACCTCGCTTGTTCGACGACGACGGTAAATGCGTCGACAGTCACACCAACGCCAACACAAAATACTCCACCTTCTGCTACCATCACCAGTACTGCATCTTGTACAGCACCTTGTAATGTACAAGTAAGCTTGTCATCCGCCAACGTCGCCACAACAATTAAATTCTATAGAAATGGAACTTATATTTGGAATCAAACACCAAATATTTCCGGATCTCAAACAGACTGGGCTGTATCGCAAGGAACCTATCGATATTGTGTTCGTGCGGTAAATGCCGACTGGACTACTGAAACGGGTGACCTCGCTTGTTCAACGACGACGGTAAATGGAGGAGGTTCTACTTTGACTATGTCCGGCACGCTCACTCCCGCCACTTCGAACTGTGTCATTACCTCCGGACAAAACAGTTGTAATATTAATTTTACCTGGAATACAATAAATCCAGTAGCCACTTCGGCCGTCACCAGTGCTGGCATAACCGTGGCCAATGGAAATTCCGGTTCTAGTTCTTTCGCCATTCCATTCGGCAGTAAAGCGTTTTATCTTTATAATAATTCTATTTTACTTGATCAAAAAACAGTTTCCGCAAGTTGTGCTTCTGGCACAACTTGGAATGGAGGCACTTGCCAAACCAGCACTACTACTACCCAAACTTGCCAAGACTTAAATGCAAATAATTATGGAGGTACCCTTCCATGCACTTATCAAACCACCACCCAGACCTGTCAAGACTCAAGCGCAAATAATTATCATGGTGCTTTGCCCTGCACCTACTCACAAAGTAGCAGTGCGGGTACAAACTTTGTCTATGGCACAAATACCAACACAAATACAAGTACCGGAGGTACAAGCACAAATACCAACACAAGCACGGGGGGTACAAGCACAAATACAAATACTTATACAAACAATAATCCAATTACAAACACCAACAATAATAATCCCGTAATAAACGTAAATGTAAATGGAGGCGGTAGCGACAACATTGTCCAAACCTGCCGAGACACAACTGCAACCAATTATGGAGGAACGCTGCCTTGTAATTATTATTACGCTCCGCAGGTTTGCCAAGACGTAAACGCTTCAAACTATCGCGGAACATTGCCTTGCGTATATTACAATACTATTCTAACTTGTCAGGATCCCAATGCCATAAATTACAGAAGCTCGTTGCCTTGCACGTACTACAACAATACCGTTCTAACCTGCCAAGACCCTAACGCAATTAATTATAGGGGTATACTGCCTTGTACATATCAAAACATCGGTACCGGCCAGCAACCGACCGTGGTAGTCTTCGCCAATAAAACTTCTGTGCCTTACAATGGCACCGCCACCGTCAGTTGGATTACCACTAATGCGACTTCTTGTAATGCCACCGGCGGATCCATCGGTTGGGCAGGAGCAAAGAGCATCGGTCCTGGCAGTTTTTACACCGGATCATTAACCGGAACTAGAACTTATACCCTCACCTGCAATAATAATTTCGGGTCAGCCAATGATTCAGTGACAATCAATGTTACCGGACAAACGGTTATTAATCCCGTGAACCCAGTAACCCGAACTTCGCTGGTTTTAATCACTTCTTCGGTAGCCCGCAACCAGCCAATCGTGCCTACAATAGACAACAGCAGGCCGCATCCCGGAGATGAAATAAATTACACCGTCAGTTACCAAAATGTCGGTACCGGCTCAATTACCGGTCTTACCTTGCAGATAAATCTTCCTTCGGAAGTGGACTATCTGTTTTCCACTCCGAATAATCCTATCGTATCCGGACAAACTTTGATCTTTAACTTGGGAACACTGAAAGCAAACGGCCAAGGCACCGTGACAGCAAGAGTGCGAGTGCGAGACGATATCCCCGCCAATACAAATTTGAATTTTCCCGCCACTCTTTCGTATATTAATCCTTCTGGAATGCCTCAATCAGTAACCGCCAATGTTCAAGCTCAGGTTTGGTCCGAACCAGTGACAAATACAAATAATTCAGCACTCGGAGCAGGAGTGTTCGGATCTGGAGTATTCTTGCCGGTCGATCTGCTCGGCTGGTTAGTCTTGATCATTCTTATTCTAGCTCTGGTGTTCTTAAGCAAGTACACATATAGAGAATTAAAAAAATAAAAGTTTTTTTAAAGGCGGCCCTTGGGGATTTCCCCAAGGGCCGCCTTTTTTTATGCTACCCTGTAGTAGATTTTAACAATGCAATTTATTAAAATTGCGGGCATAGCCCGTTGTTAAAATTCACTACGGGGTGCTATATTTAGATAATGCCCAGAGAATCGGACGAAGAAATTATTATTTTATATAAAAATGGCGAAGAAGAAGCGTTTAGGGACCTAGTAAACCGCTATACGGCACCGCTTTACAATTTTACCGCGCGCCTCGCAAGCAAAAATGACGCGCCAGATATAGTTCAAGAAACTTTTATCAAGGTGTGGAAAAATATAAATCGCTTTGACAGAGAGAAAGCAAGTTTTAAAACTTGGATTTTTACAATTGCCCGAAACACTACGACAGATTTTTTGAGAAAAAAGAAAAGCCTGCTGTTTACAGACCTGGAGAAAGGCAGCAACGAAGACATCAATTCTTTTGCAGAAAATATCCCTGATGAAAATTTGTTGCCTGATTCAGCCTTGCAAAAACTAGAAGACAGTAAATTTTTAAATAAAATACTGGAAAAATTGCGGATGGATTACCGAGAAGTTTTAGTGCTTCACTATCAAGAAGAAATGACGTTCGAAGAAATAGGACGCGTTCTAGACAAACCATTAAACACCGTCAAAAGCCAGCACCGAAGAGCGCTTATTGAACTGCGGAAATTGATAGAGTGATCTGCACCAAAGCATCCCTCTATCCCGTATATATACCAACATCATAATAAATTATGAAAATATAATGAAAGACAAACTTACAAAAGCATTTAAAAATTCAGCTTATGAGCCTAACCAAGACCTGGAAAGGCTTGTTTGGGGTTCCATAATCAAGCGAGATAAGCGAAACGCCCAGTTTAAATTATGGGCTTTTGGCTTGGTAGGGTTTGCTTCTTTGACAGGACTGATACCAGCTTTAAAAATATTATTCACAGATATGGCACGATCTGGATTTTATGAATACTTCTCTCTGATATTCTCCGACACAAGGTCTGTTATCTTTTATTGGAAAGAATTATCTTTCTCTCTGGCTGAATCATTGCCGATAATTAGCATCGTCTCCGCTCTTTCACTTTTGTTTATTTGTTTCCTTTCCTTGAAATATTTAATGAAACAGGTTAATCGAGGTCAATTAATAAGTTCGTTAACATTTAATTAGCGCCGCGCTTTAATGTACGATTGCGTGGCATGATTTCGCAAAATCAGATGGAAGACATAAAAAAAGTTTTTGAGTCAAAAGTTTCTTTCAGAATTTTGCTCGGCATAGGTATAGCCATAGTTGCTCTGCTTATTTTTTCTTTGGGCGTGGTTGTCGGCTTCCATAAAGCATCTTTTGGGCGCGCTTGGGAAGAAAATTATGAACGCAATTTCGGGTTGATGCCGAATCGTCCCCCGCTCGATAATTTTCCAAATGCAAGCGGCGCTACGGGTAAAATCATAAAAGTAACCTTGCCGACGATAATAGTGGAAGACAGAAATAATACCGAAAAAGTGGTTTTAATAAAAGATGATACCCAAATACAAGAAATGCGAGCAGTCGTCACGGCAAATGATTTAAAAATAGATGATTTCGTGATTGTGATTGGAACCCCAAACACTCAAGGCCAGATAGAAGCAAAGCTTATCAGAATAATGCCGGCTCCAATAAATTAAAATATGAATTTTCTAACTAAAATAAAATTATATGTTTTTGCGCATAAAGTTATCAGCTTCATTGTCTTAATAATAATTATTTTTATCGGGTATCGAATATACACGGGAATAGCTAGCGGCAGCGGAGTTACTCGTTATGTATTGTCCCCTGTCACCAGGGGCACCATCATATCTTCGGTTGATGGCAGCGGGCAGGTGTCTGCTTTAAATCAAGTTACCATTAACCCGACTGTTTCTGGCGCGCTCACGAGCGTATATGTAAAGCCGGGAGATAAAGTTACGCAAGGCAGAACACTTTTTACCATTGATGATACAAATGCGCAAAAAACGGTTCGCGATGCGGAAATAAGTTTGCAAAACGCAAACTTGGCTTTGCAGAAACTTCAGCTTCAAAATTCAGACACTAACTTAAACACTTCCCTTTCCAGGGCTTACGACGATGGTTTCAGCGCTGTTTCAAACACCTTTTTAAATTTGCCGGGAATTATGACTGGACTTAATAATATGTTTTTTACAAGCACCGCAAACAACAGTGGCCAGTGGAACGTGGACTGGTATGCGGCGCAAGTATCAAGTGACGACACAGATAATGTAAAACCATACAAACAAAGTTTTATTGATTCATATAATACTGCGCTTTCTGCCTACAATGACAATTTAAACAGCTACAAAACAACTTCACGAACTTCGGATAGCGCCACTCTGGAAGCACTTATAACCCAAACTTACAACTCATTAAAACTTATATCCGACGCAATAAAAAACGCTAATAGCTATATTGATTTCGTAAATACTTCAATCCAAAAAAACAATACACGCGTTTCTCCGGCAATAATAGCCACCAATAAAACAGCTTTGAATAATTATACCTCTCAAGCAAATACGGCTTTGCAAAATTTATTGTCCATTGAAACCGAAATACAAAGCAGTAAAGATTCTTTCACGAGTAGCGACTTAAATACTCAATCAGCGCAAATTTCCATCAAGCAAGCACAAAATTCCCTGTTGGATGCGCAAAATAATTTATCGTATTACCGTATCCTTGCTCCTTTTAGTGGAGTAATAGCCAGCGTGCCTGTTATAAAAGGAGACAATGTGGGTTCCGGAACAACCTTGGCGACGATTATCACTTCGCAAGAGTTAGCTACAATTACCTTAAACGAAGTGGACGTGGCAAAAATATCTTTGGGAGAAAAAACAACTCTTACTTTCAGCGCTATTCCGGACCTGACTATCACAGGCGTTGTTGTGCAAATTGATTCCCTCGGCACCGTTTCCCAGGGAGTCGTGAACTATGGCGTGAAAATAAGTTTTGATACGAGCGATACCAGAGTAAAACCCGGAATGAGCGTCGACGCGAAAATTATCACCAAGGTGGAACAAAATGTTTTGACCGTACCAAACGGCGCGGTAAAGACCCAAGCCGGCGCGAGCTATGTACAGATGTTTGATGCTGCTTTGCCTCCGCCCACTACCGGAGTGCAAGGTTCTGTTTCTCTCGTTCCACCGAGAAATCAAACAGTGGAAATTGGCATTTCAGATGCCACTTCGACGGAAATACTATCCGGACTAAATGAAGGCGATGAAATCGTCACCAAAACAATAACTTCTACGACTAAAACAACCGCCACCGCGCCTAGTATTTTAGGTGGCGCAACTGGAGGAGGAGCAGGAAGAGTACGCATCGGAGGATAAATTTCAATGATAGAAATAAAAAATATTACAAAAACATACAAAACAGGTGATGTAGAGTTCCAAGCTTTGCGTGGCGTAAGTTTTACTATTGCCGATGGAGAATTTGTGGCGATAATGGGTCCATCCGGTTCCGGGAAATCAACCCTGATGCATATCTTGGGAGCGCTGGATAATCCGACTTCTGGTACATATCTGTTGGATGGAAAAGATGTTTCTACTTTGACCGACGATGAGCTGGCTGATATTCGAAAAGATAAAATAGGTTTCGTTTTTCAGTCTTTCAACTTGCTTCCGAGAACTACCGTTCTTCGCAATGTAATACTTCCGCTAATTTATGATGGAATAAATCCAGAAGAGCGAGAAGAGCGAGCGAAAAAAGCGCTTGTTCTAGCGGGAATGGATGAGGGGCACTTTATGAATTTATCGAATCAACTTTCCGGCGGGCAAATACAGCGCGTGGCTATTGCCCGCGCGCTCGTGAATGACCCATCGCTTATTTTAGCTGATGAACCAACGGGAAACTTGGACTCCAAAACCAGCGAAATTGTTTTGGGCACTTTTCAAAAATTAAACAAAGAACTTGGCCGGACGATAATTCTTATCACCCATGAGCAAGACATTGCCGAACATGCTGATCGGATACTTTTTATCAAAGACGGATTATTGGAAGAACGAGATCGACACATTAAAAAAATAGCTTATGCCCAGCATGATTTTGCTAAATCAAATACATGAAAAATTCAGATTTATTACATGAAACATATTCCGCTCTCTCCGCCAATAAGGCGCGCTCCGGCCTTACGATGCTTGGCATTATTATTGGCATCGCTTCGGTCATCGCCATGACGGCCATCGGCCAAGGCGCGCAGAACTCTGTCTCCGCTAGCATTGAATCCATAGGGGCAAATTTGCTTTTGGTTATGCCAGGGGCTGTGCGCAGTTTTGGCGGACCTTCCGGGGGCCGTGGAGGAGCACAGACTCTCACCATAGACGATGCTGACGCAATTGCTTCGCAAGTTTCAAATGTGTCAGGAGTCGTGCGGGAAGTAACTGCCCGCGAGCAAGTCGTCGGCACAGGTACAAATACCAACACTACCATTACCGGCACAGAGCCATCGTATTTGGCAGTTCGCAACGTTGCCATCGACGAAGGAAATTTTATAACAGACCAAAATGTAGGGAGTGGTGATAAAGTCGCAGTCTTGGGTCCTACTGCCAGAGATGATTTGTTCGGCGTGGGTGCTACTGGAGTTATCGGACAAACTGTCCGCATCGGCGGCTCTGAATATACCATCATTGGCATAACCGTGGCCAAGGGTGGTTCCGGTTTCAGTAATGCGGACGATGTAATTTATATTCCATACACCACGGCGCAACGCTACCTCTCGGGAAATAAATATTTAAGCGAGATTGATGTACAAGCGACCAGCTCCGACGCATCCACACAAGTGCAAAACGACATAACATTGCTCTTAATGACACGCCACAATATTTCCGATCCCACTAAAGCTGATTTCAATGTGTTAAACGAAGCCTCTATCATTGCTACGGCTTCAAGCGTTACCGGCACTTTCACTACTCTGCTCGCCGCCGTCGCCGGCATATCGCTTATAGTCGGTGGCATCGGCATTATGAATATGATGCTCACAACGGTAACCGAACGCACCCGTGAAATCGGTCTGCGCAAAGCCATTGGCGCAAAAAAAAGTGACATCAATAAACAATTTCTAGTGGAAGCGATAATGCTTACATTCATCGGCGGAGTCATCGGCGTAATCTTGGGCTGGCTGATAGCATTCGGGGTCAGCTATCTTGGAATACTGCAAGCCTCAGTTTCAATTTCCTCAATCATTCTGGCTTTCTGTGTGTCAGCCGGAATTGGAATCATCTTCGGCTACTACCCCGCCCGGCGTGCGGCGCAGTTGAGCCCGATTGATGCATTGAGATACG
>PMIU01000034.1 GCA_003157195.1 Candidatus Nomurabacteria bacterium | reverse complement strand
GGAAATCGCTACGCGTATTATAAATAAAAATCAGCTTTCGCTGAATGTTTGTAATACACCCATTGTATCAGAAAAAACAAATTTTGCAAAATTTATTTTTTCTGATATTTCAAAACCCGAAAGGATTAATAATATAAGCGTTAAATCCTACAATAAAAATAAAGGAGAGAAACACTAACCATCCTAAGGTAAGCACTATAGGGTGCGCCCGCCAGCTGGTATATATCCAAGAATGAGTATATAGATTTATGCCCTCTATCAAGAATCCCAGAATTAAAGTAGAAATCACCACGGCATTAAGGGGTTTAAAACCGATAACCCTAAAAATCGCGTAAGTATCTTGCATGATTAACATAAAAATTCCCCAAAATAGCGGGAGTAAAACCAACAACCATTTTCTTTTTAAGACGGCGGGATAATACCACCAACCAAGCCCAAATTGCCCAATATATTCCAAGGCCATGCCAATTATACATCCAGAGATGAACACTATAGCCGGCATAGAACTGCCAGCTAAGGCAAGACTGAAGAAAGAAACACCCACTATTTGATAAAGTAAATATTCTGACAAGAATAAAAGCGCAAAAGCGTAAACTATTCCAATCCAATTTCCTAAAACTTTTTCTCTTTTATGGTGTTGCATAATTGTGTTTACCCTCCCCTCCTTTCGGAGGAGGGGTTCGGGGTGGTGATTTATTCCATGCCCTGATACCTCCCCATAATTTCCGCTTCCACTTCTTCTCTATCACGTCCATATTTTACATACGAAAGTTGTTTCAGGCTATCCACGATTTCCGGGTTACCTTTCTCCGGCGCCAGGGTACGCAAATTAAATGGTTTGGTCGGCTGGCCGTTTACTAACATACTCATATAAGCGTTGTAATTATCGAGCTTGGTTATGTCGGCTGCGGTAAATTGCGGTTTGAATTTCGGCTCGAGAAAACTGGCATCTTCGGTGCCAACGCGGAAAACCGCCATCGAGCCGACGTTGCCGAAAACAGCATTTTTTATTTTTTCATCCAGCTGGGTGATGTATTGATGCGCAATGTTTAAAGACAATCTGTATTTTCTGGCTTCGGACAAAATAGACGCGATAGAGTCAGTCGTCACATTCTGGAACTCGTCTATGTAAAGATAAAAATCATTCATAGGTTTACCGAACATATCCACACGAGACAATGCCGCCATTTGTATCTTACCCACGAGCACCAGACCAATCAGGTTTGCGTTGATGTCGCCCAGACGCCCTTTGGAAAGATTGACTAAAAGAATTTTCTTTTCGTCCATAATTTTTCTGAAATTGAAAACGGAATTTTGCTGGAGTACCACTGGGCGCATAATGTCGTTACTGATGAAATTATCAAATTTGGAAGAAATATATGGCACGAAGTTCGCCAAAGACTGGTCGCCAGTCGTCTGCTCGGCGGAAATCCAGAATTGTTTGATGATAGGGTTCTTGCAACGGGCCAGTTTCATATCGCGGAACTCTTTGTCCGCCAAGATACGGGTGATTTCGAGCAAAGTCGAGCCGGACTCCGGGTCTTCCATTACCAGAAAGGCGCTGTTTCGGAAATATTGCTCAAACATCGCCCCGCCGCCGACTTTCATATCGAAAAGTTTATTGAAGATGCCCATCATTTCATTGACCACAAAAGTTTTCTGTTCCGGATACTTCGGATCATACTCGAGCATATTTAAGCCCATCGGGCGCGCCGTATAAGCCGGGTCGAAATAAATAACGTCATCGATGCGTTCCTTTGGAATACGCGACAAGATGGTTTGAATGTCAGTGCCGTGCGGGTCTATATAGCAGCAGCCGTCTCCGTTTCGGATATCCTGGGTTATCATATTCAGCATAATGTTGGTCTTACCGGTACCGGTCTGGCCGATGACATAAAAATGCCGCATGCGATCTTCGCGAGCCAGATGAATCTCCGTGTCTTTGCCTCGGTAGCTGTTTACGCCTAGGACTATACCTTGCTGGCCCATTTCTATCGGCGCCGGAGCAATGCCAGCCTTGGCTTCTTTGAGTTGCGGCTGGCTGTCTATGCCAACTGGGAAATGAAAGACCGAAGCCAATTCTTTTAAGTTAAGCGGTAATATTTTGTCGTTCGAAAATGTACGGTAAGAAAAATCATGGAAAAGTTTTTTCAGGTCGCCTCCGTGTGCCTCCTCAAAGACAAATGAGTTGCTAGCGGCTTCGGAAAACTGATTGAACGAAGATTCTATTTCTTTCAGGATAGACTGTGCGCGTTCTTTCGTTTCGCCCGAGGCGATCACCCGGATGTTCGCTTTCATAATCGTGCTTTTGATTTTGTTGCCTATCTTCTCGGCCGCGCCCTGGTCCACTGCGCGCCGACCTGGCATATACTTTTCTTTCTTCTCGCTTGATTTTTCTCCTGCATTTTTTTCTTTATGTCCAAATATCAAATCTTTACCCACTTTTAAAAGAGCGTGATTGAATTTATAGAAATTATCCGACGCGTGCTTCACCGAGTAGCCGTCTTTCACATCGTCCAAAATCATATGGAATTCATTTATAAACTTGTCGCCAGCCGGAGCTATGACCAGCTGTATCGCCGCGCCTTCGCCGGAAGTCTGAAGTTTGGAGAAAACATTCAGGATAGGGCTCATGGGGTCGTGGTCAATATTGTCATAAGTCTTGATCGGCATTACTCCGCGCTCCGTGAAAGACGCATAAGCGCCGACCGAACCGCCCATCTCGTTGAAAACATTATAGTCATCTTCCACTTCGCGAACTTTCGCATTGTGATAAAAAGCCTGAATTTGTTTTTCAAAAAGAGAGAGATATTTGTTTGGAATGGCGGCATAGACTATCACTTCATCGTGCTGATTGCCGAGCGCTATTTCCAAACTGAAATAATTTTCTTCTGCGTTGTTGCGATCTTCGGAAATGGATTGCATGCCGGCATAAAATTGCTCCATAGCGCCGATGAATTCTTTAAATCCTTTCGACTTGTCCGCTTCTTCTGTCGGCGGCGGCAAGGTAATTTCGAAAAGTGTCATATTCAGGGCTTTGTAAATTGGCGTGCCTTCTTTGAAGTCCGATATCATTTGCCCGGTCTTCAGATATTGGATAAGCACTCGGTGAAAATCGTCATCAATGTGTGGGCTATTCATCGCCTCTACGACGCTAAGCGCGTTTCTAATTCCTTTGGTAATTACAATTCCGAGGAGTTCTTCCATCACCGTATCGTGGGATTCAGGTTTTAATTTTAATACGATACCCTCGGCTTCTTTTTTGCCGATAATATTATCTTTGTGCATCAATTCTTCAGCCGGCATTTTTTTGTACCCGCTGATTACATCCCCCGTCGCTTTCTCGGTGGCATTTTCAAAATGCCCCAAGCTGATAAGCTCTTCTTCCCGTTTGGCGACATGCGCGCGCAAATAGTCTAGCTCCTCTTCAGGAGTCTTAAACTTCGGCATCTCTTTGAAAAATGAGGGTTCCATGTTTTATATTATACACCACCCCGAGCCCCTCCTCCACAAGGAGGGGAGGAAAACTCAAAACATGATACAATATTTTATATGCTTAAAAAATTCTTAGAGTGGATTAGCATGAAAGAGAAATTACATGAGCGGAAATCAAAACCGCCATTTTTTAAAGAAGGAGAAATGTGGTGGTGCCATATTGGTGAAAATATTGGGTCTGAAGTTGACGGCAAGGGTGATTTTTTCACTAGACCGATTGTTATATATAAAAAACTGGGAAGTGAAACATTGCTGGCTATACCCACTTCAACAAAATCAAAAGAAGGTTCCTGGTATATACACTTCAAACATAAAGGGGTAGAAGAAATCGCCCTGCTCTCACAAATCAGAGTAATTTCATATAAAAGACTAAAGGAAAGAATTGGTACTCTTGACGATATAGATTATCAAAAAATAAAAGATGGATTTAAAAATCTGTATACTTAAAAAATGGACCCCCCCGTTCCTTGCGAAACGGGGGGTCGTGGGAAAATCCCAAATGTATATCCATTATAGCAAACCCAAAACATCTGTCAAATTTTTTTCTTAAAACAACTTTCCTCCCAATATTGGACTTTGTTTATCAGGTATAATTAGTATAACTCTGCCTTCATTATCCGGAACTCCAAGAGTGAGAACCTCAGACTCAAATGGACCGATTTTCCTGGGTGGAAAATTTACTACCCCCATGACTAATTTTCCAACCAATTCTTCTTTTTTATACAAAGCTACAATTTGAACCGATGAATTTTTTATTCCAATTTCCGGACCAAAATCTATTTTTAATTTATAAGCAGGTTTTTTCGCTTCTGGAAAATCATTCACTTCCAGTATTTTACCAACTCTAATATCTAGTTTTTGGAAATCTTCTATTGTTGCCATAGTTTTATTATAATTATTTTTATATTTTGGTCAATATTTCCGCATCCCCTTCTGTAATCAGAATAGTGTGTTCGAAATGCGCGCTCGGTTTGCGGTCGGCGGTGCGGAAGGTCCATTCGTCGTCGTCTATGGTCACGTTTTTGGTGCCTAGGTTTATCATTGGCTCGAGCGCTACTATCATACCTGGCACGAGCTTGGCCCCTTTGCCTTTCTTGCCAAAGTTTGGAATGAAAGGATCCTCGTGGATGTATTTACCCACTCCATGTCCTGCCAGAACCTCCACAATTCCATATCTGCCCTGTGAGTGAATATAGCTCTCAATGGCCTCTCCAATGTCGCCTATCGTATTGCCTCCCCGCGCAGCATCTATGCCTACCTTCAGTGCCTGTTCGGTAACCTGCATAAGCTTAGCAACGGGGGCGCTCACGGCTCCTACTCCCGCCGTGAGCGCCATATCTGTGAAGAGTCCTTTATGTTTTATTCCCAAATCAATGGAAACAATATCGCCTTCTTTTAAAATTCTATGCCTCGAAGGAATGCCGTGCACCACTTCGTCATTCACCGAAACGCAAANNCTCGGGACGGTAATTCAAAAATGCCGGAGTGTCTCCCATCTCGCGAATTAATTTCTCCGCATAAGCATCTAAATCTTTGGTGGAAACATCGGGCTTTATCATCTCGCGGACAGCATAAAGTACCGTTGCCAAATTCTTACCGCCCTCGCGGATTATTTCTATTTCTTCTGGTGTTTTGATTATTATCATTTAAAATCCCAAGGCTTTAAAAATATCCTTGTTTACATTTTCTATACTTTGCTCCCCGTTGATAGTAAAGATTTTATAGTTTTCTTTATCTTCAAAATACTTCATTGCTGGAATAACATTGTTTACATATTCATTAAACCTTGTAGCAATTCCCTCGTCGGTGTCATCGTGTCTTCCCCTGAGTTTTAATCTTTTAATGGCTTCTACTTTGGATATTTCTATATAAATAATTTTTATATCTTTCCTGTCGTAAAATTTCATCATTTCGTCAAAACTCACAGACTGAGCCACTGCGCGAGGATATCCGTCGGCGATTATATGTTTCTCGGGAGTTAAAAAGGAAATAAAAAGATTAACCATAATTGCATCAGTTAAAAATCCCGGAAGAAGTTCTCCACGCGAAAGAGGACCTTTTACTAGGGTGCCAGTATAGTTGTCGGATTGTATCATTCCCCTATACTCCTTGCCGGGAGAAACGTAAACAATTTCTCGCCCGTCCTTCTTTTTCAAGAAATCGGTAAGCAATTCTATCTGTGNNGGTGGCGCTTGCGCCGGGGTGGATAAATTCATTCCACCTCCCCCTAGAGGGTACTCCTCAAGAGGAGAATCATTCTAGCTTGTAAAGGAGAGGGGGTATATGCTTTAATGTACATATGAAAAAACTTGGCTTTAATATAGTACTTTTGGGAATGATTGCCTCCGGCAAAGAAACCCAGGCAAATATTCTAAAAAAGAAATACGCGTTAAAATTTGTAGAAACGGGTGTATATTCTCGAAATCTTCTAAAAGAGAAAAGTAAAAATGGGAAATGGGCTAGACACACATCTGGAAAAGGACATCCACTCCCAACTATTTTGATGCAGAGGTTTTTGGTTAAAGAAATAAATGACAAACCTAAGAATAAAAATTTGCTTTTCCTGGGAGGACCAAGATTGAAACCGGAAGCACTGCTTGTTAAAAAAATTCTAAATAAAGCAAATCAGGATTTTTTGGCTTTATACATCACTTTGCCCGACAAAGAAGTGTATAAGCGCTCAATAGCCAGAAGTAAGGGAAATATGAAAGCGATTTATAAAGTATTTGATAATAAGAAACTCATAGCTGTGCGTATTGCCTGGCACAAAGACCAAGTCGGCAAAACAGTAAAATATTTTAAAAGCTTAAACAAACTAAAAACAATCAACGGCAATCAACCAATTTCAAAAGTTACAAAAGATATTTTAAAAGAAATTGAGAAATATAAAATTAGTACTCTCTCATAGAAACCTGCGCGTCGACTTTTTTAATTAAGTCTAGAACTACGGAGACAACGATGAGCACCGAGGTGCCACCTAGAGCAAAAGTCGTGTCTCCGGTGATGTGTTGCATTATAAGTGGCAAAACGGCTATAAAGCCCAGGAATACGGCTCCGAGTAAGGTAATGCGAGAGAGGACATTTGAGATATAAGACGAAGTGGATGGGCCTGGGCGAATGCCCGGAATGAACGCGCCGTTTTTTTGCAGATTTTCGGAAAGCGCTTCCGGATCAAAAGTAACCGCTGTGTAAAAGTACGTAAACATAAATACAAAAATAAAATACAAGATTGCGTACAACACTGATGTCTGGTTGAAAGCGAGCAAGATGTGGGAAATCTTTGAGAGAATTATATTGGTGTATCTGGCCAGAAAAGTTCCAATCATTTGCGGGAAAAGCAAAATGGACAAGGCGAAAATTATCGGAATAACTCCGGCTTGATTTACGCGCAAAGGCAGATAAGTGGAACCACCGCCGTACATCTTCATACCACGGACACGTTTGGCATAAGTAACAGGAATAGGCCTCTCCGCTTCGGTAACAAGTACAATGCCTGCCAAGATTAACACTCCGACAACAGCGAAGACCAAGTACAAAGGAACTTGCGAAACATCAAAAGTGAAAACATGCTGGCTGACCCAAGCCGGCAGGCGGGAAACAATACCGGCAAAGATGATGAGCGACACGCCATTGCCGATACCAAACTCGGAAACCAATTCGCCAATCCACATCAAAAGTACCGAGCCGGCAATAACAATAAACAAATCGGTGATGCGATTAAAAGCGGTCAAATTAACCAAAATATTTTGCTTTTCCAAAATATACAAAAGACTGAAACCTTGAATAGCAGCCAGGGGCACAGTCAGGAGCCTGCCATATTGGGTAAATTTTCTTCGTCCCGCTTCTCCTTCTTCATGATAAATGCGCTTCAAAGAAGGCACCATAATGGTAAGAAGTTGCATAATAATCGAGCCAGTAATGTATGGACCTACGCCGAGCATAATAATGGAAAGATTGGTCAATCCGCCGCCAGAGAAAATGTTTAAGATACCGAAAAATTGGTTGTTGGAAAGAAATCTGTTCAACTCCACTGTATCAATGCCTGGTATCGGAATGGCGGCAAGTAATCGGAAAACCACCAACGCAAAAAGCACGAACAAAACTCTCATGCGCAATGTTTTGTCCGTCCAAATTAATTTTATTTTATTCCAGAAATTTTGCATTATTTTATTATGATATGCTTCCCTTTGATGCCGAGACGCTTTCTGATTTCAGAAAATTTTTCTCCTTTTGAAATCAGTTTTTCCGTTTTTAGAATAAATGGTTTCTTTTTGGATTTAAACTGATAACCACGGTTTTTTGGCAACTTCTTAATGATATCACGAAGTTCCGGGCGACGCTTATTACCAGCGCGGGCAGTCTGGCCCTTACCTCCTCGGCCGGATGTCTTGGCATGTTTGCCTCCGCGGCCCACCAGTCTGTCTCCTTTATTTTTATGAACTCTTTTTAAATTATGTGTTTGCATGTGATTAGTTAATGTTACTTTTCAATTTCTCTATATACTTTCCCGACGCTTTCGGTCGGGATCCCGACCCCTTCGGGCGTCGGGACTTTATTATTAACTACAGCAACTTCTGGAACAATTTTTACATATTTTGAAGAAATCTGGGACAAGGCGGACATAACCGCTTTAGCGTTGTTCAATTTATTTTTACTGTTAGACACAATTTTCCCGGTAATGTCTTTAACGCCGGAGAGTTTGACAATGTCACGAACGACTGAGCCGGCGACGAGTCCACGGCCTTTGTTCGGCATCAGTCTGACTTGTGAACTGGAAAATTTGGCGGAAAGCTCGTGAGGAATGGACATTGTTTTGGTAAGGTTTAGCTTCACCATATTTTTCTTGGCATTTCGTAGAGCTTTGTTAATAGCCAAAGCTGTGTCTCCGGCTTTTCCCAAACCTAAGCCCACGGAACCTTTCTTGTCTCCTGCTACCAAGGCAACACTGAAAGAAAATCTGCGTCCGCCAGCCACGACACGAGTAACACGGCGAATATTTAAAATCTTCTGGTCAAATTCAGGTTTGACACGACCGAAAGAAGAACCTCTTAGGTTATTATTCTTTTTTCCGCTATTATTGTCTCTTATATTTTCTTTTGGTTTATCCATATAATTTTTTACTAAAATTCTAATCCTCCAGCTCGAGCTTCATCTGCCACTATCTTTACTCGTCCGGTGTATTTGAATCCATTGCGGTCAAAAACGACTTGCTTAATTTTCTTTCCAACGGCGGCAGTGGCGATAGCTTTACCCACTTCTTTGGCCCTTTCGGTTTTGGTGCCTTTTGTTGTTTTCACATCACTTGCTTGCACCAAGGTCTTGCCGGATGCGTCATTGACAACTTGCGCATAAATGAATTTATTCGATCTGAAAACGGTCAACCTCGGGCGCGCCTCGGTACCTCGGATTTTTGTCCTGATTTTTTTCTTCAGTCTTATTCTTTTGTCTTGTTTGTTTATCATGTTTAAATTTTAAAATATTTAAATGTTGTCGTTAGACAGTTTTCTTACCCTGCTTACGTCTGATAACTTCACCTTCGTAGCGCATACCCTTGCCTTTATATGGCTCCGGCTTTTTTAATGCGCGAACAGCAGCGGTGAAACTTCCGACTAATTCTTTATCAATGCCGGTAATGGTAATGTTGTTTTTCTCGGCCGTGGCAGTAATGCCCTCCGGAATTTTTACAATCACCGGATGGGAGAAACCGAGAGCAAAATGCAGTTCTTTACCCTTGACTTCGGACTTGAATCCGACACCTTCCAAAATAAGTTTTTTGCTGTATGGCGTTTGCACTCCGGTAATCATATTTTTTATGTGCGAAGCGTAAGTGCCCCATAATGATTTGGAAAATTTATCGTTTCTTTTTATATTTAAATTAATGGCTTTATCGGTAATGGTAATCGTAATGTCATCTCGGAAAATCTTATTGAGTGTTCCTTTTGGACCCGTCACGGTGAAGACTCCGCCACTTTGAGAGACTTTGATTCCGGCCGGTATAGTTATTTCTTGTTTGCCTATTCTACTCATATTATTATACTAAAATTATTCGAATATTTACGAAAGTCTGCGAAAATTTTTGTTGTTTTTTGTAGCTTTCGCATGGTTTTCGTATTACCAAATTCTAAATAAAGCTTCGCCTCCGACTTGCTCTTTGCGGGCTTCTTTACCTGATAAAATTCCTTTTGGAGTTGAAAGTACCAACAGTCCGGTGCCGTTTCTGACAGAGTGAATGTCTTTCATGCCGAAATAAACACGGCGGGATTGTTTGGAAATTCTTTCCACTTCGGTGATTTTCGGCTTTTTGTCCACGTAAACCAGGCCGACTTCCAAAAGTGGCTGGCCTTTTTTTATTTTCTTGGAAATTTCAGATACATAGCCGGCTTTTTTTAAACATTCACTGATAGCGTTTTTCATTTTGGAGTATGGAAAAGTTACAGACTCTTTGCCTGCCAGACTTCCATTCTTCATTATTATTATCATGTTTGAAATTGAATCCATTTTTTTTATTTAAATTTTTACCAGCTTGATTTTCTTACTCCCGGCAACATTCCTTCGTTCGCTAATTCTCTGAAACAAATACGGCAAATACCAAAGTCGCGCATAAAGCCATTCCCCCGCCCGCAACGAAAACATCGATTTTTCTGTCGAGTGGAAAACTTTGGTTTCTTTAAAGCGCGAGCTTTTACTGATGTTTTTGCCATGGTAAATATCGTCCATTTATGGGTGATATCTTGTGTATTTTCTTAAAACCTCTATGAGGCCTTAAGGAGAAACACAGATCGAACCCATCTCTAGGACTCCTTGATATTAGCAAATTAAGATTATTTAGTCAAATAAGGTTATGGAATATCGAAACAACCCGGATTAGTAAGATGAGTTGTGTATTCGCCTTTTGCTCCACTACTGCCGGAACAAAACCATTTACCATCGTTTAAATAAACTTCTATGGAATACGAGTTTGAACAAGTGGCTGGATTAGTATAAACGAGAATTTTCCAATTACCGGGCGCCCCCCAGCCAATTTCTCCGGCATTTTTCCATATGTTGTTACAAATTGCCCTAGCCTGAGTCGCGTAAATTCCGGCCTCGTACATAGTGTCGCAAGTCACACCACTGAGGGTCATCCAAGCATTTGGTACTAAGTTGCAGTAGTCTCCATAATCATTGTAATTTAGATTCATCAAACTAACCCACTGAGAAACTTCTTCTTTTATAGCCGCGTCTTTGGCTTTATTACGAGCAGAATTCAAACTGGCCATTACAACAGAGGACAAGAGACCAATAATAGCCACTACTACCAAAAGTTCAATTAAAGTGAAACCTTTTGTTTTAATTTGTTTATAAAACATAAAAAATTATTTTTTAATTAATTCCGGATGTTGTTGTAGCATTTGATCTAAGGCTTCTTTGTTTTTTGAAGAAAGTTTAGGTGAACTACCCCCAAAAAACAAATAAAGAGAAATACTGATTGCTACAATCACAAAAGCCAGGAGAATCCATTCAGCGGACTTTTGTTCTTTACTGCCAGACCACTTCATCACTAGTTTAACCATTTTTGGAGTATCTGTTTCTTCGTAATATTTCACTGCTCCATAGCTGGGGATTTCAAATTTTACACCCTCTACTTCTTTAGGAAGAACAGAAGAAGGCTGCGGGGTTATTATTCCCCTTGCCGCTTGTTCTTGATTTGATTTTGCTTCAAACTCTTTTAGAGCTTGGTCTATTTCAGAATTATTGGGAGGGATTGGGGGCATGAGGATATTATATAACACTCCCCCTCTCCTTCACAAGGAGAGGGGGCTAGGGGGTGAGGTCGAGCGGAGTTGAATTTATTTCTTCTTCGCTTCTTCCTTCTTGAATGGAATACCCAAAATTTCGAAAAAGGCGGTACCTTCTTTTTTGTTTTTGGCTGAGGAGACCAAAGTGATAGACATACCAAAAACATCACGGATGTCTTCGTCGGCTGTTTCCGGAAAAATAGTGTGTTCTTTGATGCCGAGAGTTAGATTGCCGATGTTGTCTACGGCGTTGCGATTGATGCCACGGAAGTCTTTGGTCCTAGGAATGGCGACATTTATCAATTTCTCCAAAAAGGCAAACATTCTCTTGCCACGCAAAGTAACCATCACGCCTACAGGGTCTCCTTGGCGGATTTTGAAAGATGCTATCGATTGCTTGGCTCCGCGCAAGGCTGTTTTTTGACCGGTAATTTTAGCTAGACGATCCGAAATGACTTCATTTTTGTTCTTGTCTTTCTTGATCATTGTTCCAGTACCGACATTGATGACTACTTTTTTCATCTTTGGAGATGCCATCATGTTTTTATAATGAAAAATACCTTTCATTTTTTCAAAAGCTTCAGACTCTTTTTCTTTTACATTGATGTGTTTCATGATTTTTTGTAATTATTTATTTTATCCTCCCCTCCTTTCGGAGGAGGGGTCAGGGGTGGTGATTACTCGACTTTTTTAACATTGGAAGCGTTGACCGGCATAGCCATGTTGACCATAGACCCTTTCTCCCCCGACTTCCTGGGACGCTGGTGCTTTTTCATCATATTGAGTCCTTCCACAATAACTTTATTCTCTTTAACTAAAACACGGACAATCTTTCCGGATTTTCCTTTGTCCTTACCAGTTATAATCTTCACATTATCATTTTTTTTCACTTTCATATAATTTTTAAATAACCTCTTGGGCTAGTGAAATTATCTTTTGAAATCCTTTTTCCGCAAGCTCTCGCGGAATCGGCCCGAAGACGCGACCAGCTTTCGGATCTTTCTTTCCTTTTTCCAAAATAACCACGGCGTTGTCGTCAAAACGTATGTAGGACCCGTCTTTTCTTCGGTAAGCGCCACGAGTACGCACGACGACTGCCTGGTGCACGTCTTTCTTTTTTATCATTTTTCTGGGACTGGCAACCTTCACGGAAATAATCACAAGTTCGCCGAGGCTGGCATATCTTTTTTTAGAAGAGCCTAAAATTTTGAACACCTTACCCACGGTGCCTCCGCCATTGTCTGTAATTTTTACTAAAGTTTCATTTTGAATCATATAATTGAATTATTCTTTGGTAACCACTTTAAATCTTTTGTCTTTGGAAATGGGGCGCGTTTCGACTATCTCTACCTTGTCCCCTGTTTTATAAACATTTCCTTCGTCATGCGCTTTGTATTTCTTGCTAACTTTGTAAAATTTGCCGTAAAGCGGATGCTTCACGAATCTGGATACAGAGACGACAACGGTCTTGTCCATCTTGTCCGAAACAACCACACCCTTCAGCATGTTACCCCTAGACTCAATATTCTTTTCTTGTATTTTTTTTGCCATATATTTACTTTATACTTTTTGTATTTATTTCTGTCAACACTTTTGCAATTTGTTTTTTTAAACCAGCCAACTCTTTCACATTTTTGGATTTTGAACCTTTGGCCTTAAACTTGATGACTCTTTGTTCTTCTCGTAAAAAAACGAGCTTTTTCTCTAGTTCGCCTTTCGTCATCTCTTTAAAATTTTCTTTTTTTGCTTTTGCCATAATATTATTGTTTATGCTCTCTGCTAACAATCCTGGTTTTGAGCGGGAGCTTGGTGCCAGCCTTTCGCAGGGCTTCACGTGCCACAGACTCTTCGGCGCCGTCCACTTCGAAAATAATACGTCCCGGTAAAACATCAAAACAATATCCTTGCGGGTCTCCTTTTCCTTTTCCCATGCCCACTTCGGCTGCCTTGGCGGTGTATGGACGGTCCGGGAAAATGCGCACCCAATATTTGCCGGCTTTGGTCAAGGTGCGGGAAATAACTTTTCGGGCAGATTCAATTTGAGTGGATTTGACACGCGCCTGAGTTTCGGATTTTAAGCCGAAAGAACCAAAGGCCAGCTTGATGCCACGAGTATCGGGATTTCGGCTCTTTGGGTTGTTGCGCCCAGTCTGCCATTTTCTAAATTTTACTTTTTTGGGTGTTAACATAAAATTTAATCTAATTTATTATCTTTTCCCGACGCTTGAGGTCGGGATCCCGACCCCTCTGGGCGTCGGGATTTGTCGGCAAAAATCTTACCACGATAAATCCAAACCTTGATGCCAACAACGCCGTAGGAAAGTGTGGCTCGCTCTCGCTTGAAATCTATGTCCGCGCGGAAAGTCTGAAGCGGGATACTTCCCCTCTTAAGCTCTTCCGTACGGGCAATTTCTGCTCCACCCAGGCGACCGGACAAAACAACTCGCGCTCCTTCCACTCCGTGCGCTTGCATAACCTTCTCGATGATTTGCTTGATGACTCGGCGATAAGGCATTCTCTTTTCCAAGCCTTCGGCAATCATATAAGCCACGATAGCCGCATCGGCTTCTGGGTTAGTTATTTCCATTATTTCCAGTTTGAAGTCTTCCGGCCTAGGCAGTTTAAGTTTGTCCATCTTTTTTAAGATATCTTCTTTGAGTTTTGTCGCCCCTTCGCCATTTCGGCCGATAATCAATCCGGGACGAGAAGTCTTGATGATGAAACGAGTGGCTTTTCGGCTTCTCTCTATTTCAATCGTGGAAATATACATACCGCGCAATTTCTTTTCCAAATATTGGCGGATTAAAACGTCTCCCTTCAAATAAGCAACATATTTTTTCGGGTCAGCAAACCAGCGAGACTTCCAGTCTCTTAAAATTATCAATCTATGCGCATATGGGTGGACTATTTTTGACATATTATTTTTGCTTGCCCTGCGTAGCCTTGCGCGAAGCACGGGACTTTTTTACTGAAACTACCTTTTCCGCTAATAATATATTCACATGGCTGGTGCGTTTGTTTATCCTGTGCCCCGTGCCCATAGCCGCCGGCATCATCCTTTTCATCACTATGCCCTTGTCTACCCGCAGTTCTTTTATATATAAATTCTCCATCTCTACCCCCATCTGCTTTGCATTGGCAACAGCAGAGAGAAGAAGTTTCTTGATAGGTAACCCTGCGCGCTTGGCTAAAAAGTCCAGCTCGGCGATAGCTTCGGCCACGTTCTTCCCCTTTATGAGCGAAGCCACAAGGCGAACTTTCCTAGGTGATTGTCTGTAATTTTTTAAAAATGCACGCATTTGTTTTTTTTACTTTATAACTTTATAAACTTTTTACTTTATAACTACTTTGCTTTTGCGCCCTTAGCATCAGCGGCTGCGGCCGTTGCTCCTTTGGCTTGGGTTATTTCGGCTTCCTTCTTTTTCATTTCGAGCTCCTTCTGCATCTTTCCGCCGTGCTTCATGAATTTCTTGGTTGGAGAAAATTCTCCCAGTCTGTGCCCCACCATATCTTCGGTGACCAAAACTTCCACGTGCACTTTGCCATTGTAAACGCCGAAAGTAAAACCTAGCATCTCCGGAGAGATGACACAAGCGCGCTTCCAGGTCTTGACCATTGGGGTCTCGAGCGGGTTTTTACCGGCAATCTTTTTCAAGAGCCGTTCGTCAACATTTAATCCTTTTTTGATTGATCGTGTCATAAAAAAAGCTCGAAGCGAGCTTGGGCTCATATTAGCAAATACAAACAATTTGTCAACACGATTCTAAATTAGCTTTTAAAATTAATGGTGAAATAAAATTTCAATAAAAATGGGGCCGTTGACGAATCAACGGCCCCGAGGGTGAAACAATCACAAGGAGCGGACAAATATCTTAGTAAAAAGACGGGGTGGATTCAGCGCGGACGGTGAACCCACCAACAGGATGGTTCCGCCTCGCAGAAGGAAGAACGACCTACCGAGAATATACCACGTCCGTATGAAAATTGCAAGTATAAAAAATTGGGTAAAAATAGCAATGGGGGCTTTCGAGACGGTAGTCCCTAAGCCCCCACGATTTTTGGACTCAGCTTGGGAAACCGAGCCCCATACGAACGCAATACCAGCACCCAGCGTCAACACAGTCACGCGGTTGCGTCGCAGTGCATCCCTGACGAACCGCCAGGGCTTGCGACAGCTAGCTGAACTGCGCGCGAGCCATCTTGTAATCGGCTCGGGGAGACGACGGCGTAACGACCTGTGCAACGACAGGTGCCTGGGTTTCTGCAAAAGTCCTCTGGGGACGAAGCAGAGTGGATCGAGATCTAAGATTCCCGTTTGTCAATTCGTACACCTCACCAAAACTATATAACACATATTAAAAATGTCAATGTCAAGATGGGGATAACAAAAAATCCCCTTGTGGGGATTTTTTGTTATTTATTCTTTCCAGTCTTGCGTCGAGAAACTATAAACACATTTGAGTATTTCTTTGGTCCGCGGGTTTTTCTGCCGCCGGTAACTTTACCCCACATTGTCTTTGGTCTCTTGGTTCCTCGGCCTTGTCTGCCTTCTCCGCCTCCATATGGATGGTCTACCGGGTTCATAGCTGTGCCGCGGACGGTCGGGCGAATGCCTTTCCAGCGGCTTCTGCCGGCCTTGCCGTAATTTTCCAAATGATGTTCTTCGTTGGATACAGTGCCGATAGATGCCCAGCATTTCTCGTTTATTTTGCGGATTTCAGTTGAAGGCATTTTGATGTTGGTATATCCGTCTGCGTTGGCAACAACTTGCGCAAAGATTCCTGCGCTGCGGCCTATCTTGGCACCACCCATCGGCTTGATTTCAACATTGTAAACAAAAGTTCCAACCGGAATGTGCTGTAAGGGTAATCTGTTGCCAGCTTTGAGTTCAGCTTTCTCGGAAACAATAAAAGAATCCCCTGGCTTTACAGACTTCGGTAAAACCACATATCTTTTCTCTCCGTCTCTATAAACAGCGAGTCCGATAAAAGCGGAACGATTTGGGTCATACTCCACAGAAACAATTTTTGCCGGAATATCTTTTTTATTATAGAAAAAATCAACTTCGCGATAAAGACGCTTGTGACCAGAACCTTTGTGCCTCATTGTGATGCGTCCTTGGCTATTCCTACCGACAGCGCGCCTGAAACCATAAGTCAGCGACTTGGTGGGGGAAGACTTTGTCAAAACCCCGCGATAAGTCACGTGAGTCATTTGTCGTCTTGATTTGGTTGTGGGTTTATATGTTTTCATAATGATTTTGTTCCCTACCCCAGGGTTAGGGGATTTCCCTTAACCCTGGGGTAGGGTCTATTTATATAAATTCTATCTTATCGCCCTTTTTTAAATAAACTAAAGCCTTGCGTCCTCCGCCCCGCACTCCAGCCTTTCCTTTTGACATAATGTGTTTCTTCGGAATATTCAAAACATTTACTTTTACCGAATGCACTTTGTAAAGAGTAAAAATTGCCTTTTTTATTTCTGTCTTGTTGGCAGATTGTGAAATATCAAAAGTATAAACATTCTGCTCGGCTGCCATGGATGCTTTTTCGGTGACGCGAGGATTCTTTATTGGGTTTTTAATAATTGTTGCTGTCATAAATTTATCCTCTTGATTCTAAAAATTTAACTGCCTCAACTGGATTTTCTATTAAAAGATATTGATGGTTCAAAACGTCTAACGGATTTAAATTCTTCAAAAAAACTATCTCGAGCTGAGACAAGTTTCGTAAGCTTTTTTCTGCTCCGATACTGCGTTCAAAAAGAGCGGTCAATACTCTCGGCTTTTTGGAATTGGCTAATGGTTTCATGCCCGAAGCTTTTGATAAAGCCTTCATCACTTCTGATCCGGATTTCGTGCTTATTTTTGTTAAAGAAAGCGTGTCAACAAAAAGTATTTCATTATCCTTTAATTTTTTTGAAAGGACAGAAAAGAGAGCCTGTGCGCGCATTTTCTTGGAAACTTTTCTTTTATAATTTTTCTCCGCCAAGGGACCATGGGTCACACCACCACCAACCCAAATAGGACTTCGGCTGGAGCCGTGTCTGGCGCGTCCTGTTCCTTTTTGCTTCCAAGGCTTTCGGCCTCCACCACGAACTTCTCCGCGGTCTTTCGTGTCAGCAGTACCGGCGCGTTTATTGGAACGCATACCTTCCACAACTTGATGCACCAAGTCTGCCCGCCATTTGGCCGCAAAAACCTTTGCAGGAAGATCTATTTCCCCCGCCAGAGCTCCCTTTTGGCTGTATATTTTTGCTGATATTTTTTTTTGTGTTTTTGCTTCCATTTTTTTATTTATCTGCTAACTATCTCAACTAAACTTCCACGCTTGCCGGCAACTGCACCCTTGATCAGCATCAAATTGTTTTCTTTGTCCACCAACACAACTTGCAGATTTTTCTGGGTGATGCGATCGGAACCCATACGGCCAGCCATTCTCATCCCCTTCGGCACGTGAGTGCGCAAACCTCCGCCGATACTTCCCGGTTCTCGCTCCGAGTGCTTCTGGCCGTGAGTGCGTGGACCGCCGTGGAAACCATGGCGCTTCACAACACCTTGGAAACCTTTACCCTTGGAAACGCTGGTAACCATTATCTTGTCTCCAGAAGCAAAAGATGAAACATCTATTACGTCGCCTTCTTTTGCTTCGTTTTTATCTGCGGGTTTTAACCTGAATTCTTTAAGAGTTTTATAAAAAGCGCCTTTCATGGCTCCCGCCCTGCCTTTGGTAATCCTTTCTTTCTTTTGCGTACCGGAACCGACTTGCACGGAATTGTAACCGTCTTTTTCTTTGGAAAATATTCTAGTGACCGTCATCGGGAGAGCAGAAAGTATCGTCACAGGAGTGACTATACCATCGGGAGAGAAATACTCCGCCATATTTTCTTTTGTTGCTAAAATAAATTTCATAAATTTTGTCTACAGCCCCGCCCATGGCGGGATTTTGAAAATATAATCGCTTTGCTCATTATTTTCTACAACATTTTCACATCTATCTCCACCCCGGAAGGAAGGGACAAGTTGGTGAGTGCCTCTATCGTCTTGGCGTTTGGATTGATAATATCAATTAATCTTTTGTGAAC
>PMIU01000089.1 GCA_003157195.1 Candidatus Nomurabacteria bacterium | reverse complement strand
CGCACTCAATACATAAGTCTAAATATTCCGAATAACGCGAAGAAGACCAGACAGAGTATTTTTCCGCATAGCCATTTATACAACCTGCACAATTACCTAATAGCTCAGAATACCAACAGCCGTTAGCATCAATATTGGATTTCTGTTTTGTTCCCCGTATACAGTTATGACAATCTTCGCAATCATTAATAGTGTTACAATTAAAACAATCTTTCGTGTCTACTAAATAATTTCCAGTGGAATTATATATTTTGAAATTAAAGTTTTCTCTGTGAACTGCTTCTTTCTGAGCTATTTCTTCAAAATTTTCTTTTAGACTCTGTATAGATTTATATGAACTAAGAGAAAATGATTTTAATTTTTCCCCATATTCTTCTTTCGTATATTGAATATTTTCTATGCAATATGATTTATTGCGGAGATTCCAACACATAAAACAGTTGCTGCAATTTCGGCAATCATATAAGAATGAAGAATCTATGCAATCACGAGAATGCCTGGAATAAAAGAGTTTGTAAGAATGATGGCAATCTCCGCAGTCATAACATTTTTCCGAATCAAAACAAACCGCCACGTCGATAGAATTTTTTACTCTCATATTGCGGTAAGAATAAAACAAATCTTCGCATTCCTCCATTGAGCGGGACAGATAACAATTCTTGGAATTCCAAACATCGTCGCACCAATCACACTTTGTATTATTCGTACCATTTTGATGCGGATGTGGAACTTTTTCCTGCAAACTTTGTAGTTGTTTTAAAAATGGCAGAGTGAAATTATAATCCATCCCGTAATCCATGGCATCCCATTTATCACTATGCCATTCATGTAAAGTATAAATCGGATAACGGCTTTCCGGCAGTACAGTAATTATACTCTCTCCTGATAGATCTGATTTCCCTTTGCGGAATTTTCCAAACATCCAAAACGATAAATGCAACTTTATTCGACAGAAAAAACACAGAGTTGGTAATTCTATATCAACTTTTTTATACAAACTTAACTCTTCTTCACTGATAGTGAAGTCTTGTCGGCAATGTTCACAGATTTTACTTAGCTGGTTGTTCCCCATAGTGAATTTTTAAATTGTTAAATTTTTCTTTTTTCATATAGATATTCTTTCAACCTAGCCTTCATCATTCGTTGACCTTGAGTAGTTTTTAAATATCCTTCTCGTCGCTTAGCATCCTTTTGATTGATACATGCTTCATAATATATCAACTTCCATGGCATATATCTTTTTGTAGAAAAATTTAACCCTTGATTATGTTCTTTTAATCTACGCTTAAGATCATTTGTGTAACCAAAGTACAGCTCGTCAAACTTTTCACTTTCCAAACAATATGTGTAGAACATAATCTATTTAAAAATCTACTATGGGGCTTTGTACTCATACACATTAACTCGGGCGGGGCGGATGACTCGCTCGCCTAGTTTGTAACCCTTTTGGATGACGTTGGCCACAGTGTGCTCAAGCTCTTTTTTGTCCGTCTCCACTACGTCTATGGATTGATGAACATTTGGGTCAAAAACTTCGCCTGCCTCGCCTATGGCTTTGACTCCGTATTCTTCAAAGATCGTGTTCATCTGCGTGTAAATATATTCCACACCCTTGCGCCAATTTTCATCTACCTTTGCCCAAGCTTCCTTGTTTGCAAAAGCCATATTGAAACTATCAATAATAGTCAGGAATCTAGTCAAAATACGTTCGCGCATTGATTCGGAAAACATCATTCTTCTATCGTCCTCTTGTTTGCGGTAATTGGCGAATTCCGCCCGCTCTTTCTGCCAGCCGGTTAAATACTCTTCTTTCTCTGCCTTACACTGTTTCAAGTCCGCCCGGAACTTCTTTAAAGTTTTCTTCAAATCCTCCTCGCCGTCTTCGTTGAATTCAAACTCCAAAACTTCCGACTCAGAAGAGTCACCCCGAGAAACCTAGAGGGGTATATTCGTATCTTCTTTTTTGTCTTCCTCGTCTGCCATTTATGTAATATAACATAAAAAAATCCCTCTTGAAAGAGGGATTTTTTCTATCGTTTAGACCATTGTGGAGCCTTACGAGCTTTTTTGAGACCGAATTTTCTGCGTTCTTTGGCTCTCGGGTCGCGTTTTAGGAAGCCTAATGTTTTCAAACCTCCGCGTAAAGTAATGTCTGAGGCGACGAGGGCTCGAGCTACACCGTGACGAATAGCTTCTGCTTGAGAATGGATACCTCCACCAGATACATGAACTTCCACACTCCACTTCTTGGCAGCCGCGCCGGGTGTTCCTTTCATAATTGCGTCTAAAATCAAACGCTTCTGGTCTTCTGTTTTGAAATACTCTTTCACCTCGCGTCCGTTTATCGTAAAATGATTTTTGCTGCCTTCGGTAATTCGCACGCGAGCAGTGGAAGTTTTGCGTCTTCCTACAGCCTCGATATATTTTCCTTTTTTTGTTGTTTCTTTATCCATATTTAGTCTGTTATTTTTAAATTCTTCATCATTGTTCGGCGCAATTTATTTCCCGGAAGCATTTGATATGTCGCAAGTCGAATCAATTCTTTTAACCCTTTTTTCTCGGCTGTTTCTGTACCTTTTAAGACACGAAGCCCGCCTCTCATACCTGAATACCTGGTGTGATAAATTTCATCCAATTTCTTTGTCGTAATGCGAAGCTTGGAGGCATTGGTAACAGTCACGGGAAAACCGGAATATATATTTCGTTCAAACGTCGCCTTGGTCTTGCCCATTAGAGACATCGCCACCTCGCTCGCTACCCGGCCCAAGGTTCGGTCCGTAGCGTCTATTGTTTTCATTTCCTTTTTGTTTTTTTCTATTTTCATTACTTTTTTCATACTAAACTATTTTAAAAATTATACAAACTCTATGATTGCCATCGGTGCGCCATCTGACTTTCGGGCTCCCAGTTTCAAAACTCTGGTGTATCCGCCTTTTTTGTCAGCATATTTTGGTGCGATGACATCGAAAAGTTTTTTCACTTCCTTGCCGTGATTTGAAAGTTTGGAAGCGATGGTTCGGCGACCAGCCGGAGTGTTAGCTTTGGCACGAGTGACGAGTTTTTCAATAAAAGGACGCAATTCTTTGGCTTTCGGTTCGGTTGTCTTTATTTTTTCACGCACAATCAAATTGAGCGCTAAAGAATTCAAGAGAGCGCGCTTTTGTGTTTTATCTCGTCCGAATTTTCTTGTATTGTTGTGGTGTCTCATATTATTCTTTTAAATTAAGACCAAATTTGTTTAAAACTTTTTTAATTTCCGTAATTCCTTTCTCGCCGATACCTTCCACTTCAAGCAAGTCTTCCCTTTTTTTACGAGCAAGACCTCCTAGTGTGCGAATATTTGCGCCAGTCAGAGCATTCAGCGTCCTAGTGGAAAGGTCTAAACTATCTGTGCGAGTTTTTAGGACATCAGCGAAATCAGCTCCCCCGCCTACATCGTTCTGCGAAGCAGTGCGGGCAGGCTTTTTATCTTCTTTAGTTTTTTCAGCTGGAACTTCCTCGGGCTCCTTAAAATCAACAATAGCTTTCAATTGGTTTATCATTATTTCAATCGAGCGAGTCAACGCCTCGCGAGCAGTCAAGGTACCGTCTGTCTCGATAATCATACGTAAGCGGTTGTGGTTGGTTTTGTCGCCGACACGCATATTTTCCACTTCGTAGGCCACTCGACGAATCGGGGTAAAAATGGCATCGACGGCAATCGTACCGACATCAACTTTATCTTTTTGGAAAACTTCTTTGGGAATAAAGCCCAGACCTTTTTCAATCTTCATTTCAATATTCAAATTTACCTTGCCAGTAACTTCCGCAATGTACAGTTCTGGGTTTAAAATTTCCACTTGACCGCCGGTCTTGATATCTCCCGCCAAGACCTCCTTGGGGCCTTTAATCGAAAGGGTTACCGTCTGAGGCTCGTCGGAAAGCATTTTAAAGCGAGTTTTCTTTAAGTTCAAAATCATTACTATCACGTCTTCCTTTATTCCGTCCATTGTTTGAAATTCGTGAGAAACGCCGTCAATCTTGATGGAAGTGACGCTGGCGCCCGGAAGAGACGAGAGAATTATTCTCCTCAAACTGTTTCCCAGGGTATGGCCGTATCCCGGATACAGACCGTCTATTTCAAATACTCCCTTGTTACCATTTTCCTCAACGATGCGAGGCTTGGAAGGCATAATTATTTTATATTCAGGCATAATTTTTTATACTTGTCCGCCTTTGGCGGGAAAAATTAATAATTTAACGACTATAAAATTCAAGCACAGCATTAAGATCAAGGAAGGTTTCTATATTTTTCGGTTTAGCTAAAATATGTCCTTCCAGATTGCTTAAATCAAATTTAATCCAGGCGGGACTGCTATAATCTTTCAGTCTATCAGTCAAATTTTCAAAAATTTTCTTGGCTTTGGAACCTTCGCGGATTTTGATAACATCTCCGAGTTTCAATTCATAAGAAGGAATAGTGACTCGGTGATTGTTGACAATGAAATGTCCGTGAGAAACCATCTGCCTGGTAGCGCGCCTGGATGCTCCTAGGCCCATTCGATAAACTGCATTATCAAGACGGGATTCAAGGCTTTCGAAAAGTTTTTCAGCTGTACCGACACCCTTGACGGCGGAAGCCTTTTCTACATAATTGGAAAGTTGACGTTCGGATATGCCGTAAGAGAAACGAATTTTTTGCTTTTCCACAAGCTGTGCGCCGTATTCTGTCAGAGCCTTGGGGCGTTTGCCACCCGGCAAAACCTTGGTAGCCGCTGCGGAAAATTTAGGTGTTTGACATTTGTCATACACTCCCGGGCCGAGCCTTCTGCAAATTTTAAATTTTGGTTTGGATATCATGTTTTAAAAAATTTTTAATTTTTAATTTTAAAATGTTTATACACGTCTAGGCTTTTTAGCTTTCGGGCCATTGTGAGGAACCGGAGTCGCATCCAAAATGGAAGTAATCTCTATGCCGTGAGCCATGAAAGCTCTGATGGCCGGTTCGCGTCCGGAGCCGACTCCTAATACAACCACATCTGAATCTTTCACCCCGAGCACAGAAGCCTTACCACCGATAATGTCGCCAACCTTGGAAGCCGCAAAGGGGGTGCCTTTTTTAGCGCCCTTAAAGCCCAAAGACCCAGAACTTGACCAAAATAAAGTATTGCCCATTTTGTCTGAAAAAAGAACTTTGGTATTATTGAAGGTAGCCTCAACGTGCAAAATACCGGAAACAACTTTTTTCTTCGGTGTTTTAGACGGAGCTTTTTTAATTTCTTCTCCTTCTGTCGGTTTTACTTCTTCGGTTGTAATTTTTGTTTTTCCCATGTGATTTGATTTTGCGAATCATATCGCGCAAGTCGACTAAGCGCGATACTATGTCTTACTTTCTTTTCTCTTACCTGAGGCCATTGTCTTTCGCACATTGCCGCGGACTGTTCTGGAATTCGTCTTGGTGCGTTGTCCGCGAACCGGCAACCTCTTCATGTGGCGGACACCTCGATAACTTTTTATATCTTTCAATCTTTTAATGTTTGCAGATATTTCTCTTTTTAAATTTCCCTCGATTAAAATTTTCTCCACAACTGCTCGGATACTGTTCTCTTCAGCCTCAGTCAAATCCTTGGCCTTTTTCCCGGGATCGATATTAACTTGTTTTAAAATTTTTCGGGCAGAAGAAACACCAACACCGTAGAGGCAGGTCAGCCCAATCTCCAGTCTCTTTTCGTTTGGTACGGTGATTCCAAGAATTCTCATAAATTATTGTTTTTGTTTATGTTTGGGATTAGAGCAAATTATCCTTAAATGCCTGGCTCGTCTGACCATTTTACAATTATCACAAATTTTTTTTACTGAAGATTTTATTTTCATAATTACAGAAGAAAAACAAGGAAAAAACCCTTATTTTTCAATACGCAAACTTATTAAAAATTACATTTACTATAATACACTATTATTAAAAATAACACAAGTAAACTACATTCTTTTGACTATTCTGCCCTTTCCGCCGTAAGGATCCAGCACAACTTCTACGGAATCTCCGATTAAAACTTTGATTCTGTGCATCCGCATCTTGCCGCCGAGATAAGCCAGAATTTCTTTTGGCTCTTCCCCTTTCATCCCTACATTAACCCGAAACAAAGTAGAAGGCAGAGCTTCAGTCACAACTCCCCGCGCCGTTACAATTTTTTCTTTTGAATCACTCATGTATGGATGCTAATTATAGTGGAATTAAGGGATGGAGTCAATTACACTGTCGGGGATTACCTTGTAAGTTATTTATTTAAAATAACACTTTGTCCAGTTATGCCGTTTCCTACTATTGAATTACAATTAACAGAAGTAGAATTACCTACCTCAGAGCCATAGCAACCCGAAAGTTCAGTGGCTACACTTGAATCAAAAGTAAACGGAACACTGTGTGTTGTTGTAATATCAGCATAAAGGTCAACAATTATTTTTTTATTAGCGGGTATATTTACTAAACCTTCAAAGTTGTCACTGTTTGATGGGTTTGGACTAGCCACAATTTGTCCAAATTTTATACCATTAATTTTGACTGTTAAATTTTTAAAAGCAGTAGACTCTCCAGGAAAAGATGCTTTTTGAGTAATTATGACAATATTTGTTAAATTAACCGCTTGAGCATTAGAAGAACTTATAGTGTATGAACCGATTTTTTGATTCACCGAGCCCAGCGAAACTGTTAGGTCGGAAAAAGCTGTATTCTTTGACATGATTAAAGAAAGTTGATTGGGTGTTTTAGAAGATGTAGCTTGAGATGTTGAAGGTTGATTTGGAACGGGAAGAGTTGCCGGGTTTGTTGATGTTTGACTATAAGGATTATTTACTATTTTTTTACTAAATATAAAATACCCAACTATGCCAACTAATACAATAATAATTACAATCAAAACCAGACTTGCAGAACCTTTTTGTTGATTTTTCATATACTCCAATTTTAATACATTATTATAAAGATATCAACCTTTCTGCCAATTCTGGACGAAGCTCACGAAGTGAACGTTGTATCCAGTAAGGACTACCTTTGCTGAAATTTATTTCGTATAATTCACAATCACTTTTATGTTTTTGGTTTTATCGGGGATGGATGTTTTCCAGATGGGGCTGATGGTAAGGGTCGCGGAATCGACATTAGGATATTGCGATAAAATTTTATTGAAATCACTTCTGGACTTGCCTAAGAGATCGCCAGTAAATTTGTTCACATCCAATTTCCAAACTATTTTTGCGGGACCGGATAAATTAAAATTAATATTTTGTAAATTATCAAAAGAAATGTTGTCTTTGTTCGTAAGAGTAAAAGCTAAATCTCGGATATTCGGCTTATAAACATCACTGCCGT
>PMIU01000023.1 GCA_003157195.1 Candidatus Nomurabacteria bacterium | reverse complement strand
GAAGGAGCGAATTCCCCCTCTCCTCTCCAGGAGAGGGTTAGGGTGAGGTTGTGTTAAAATGTATTTATGAGAATTTTAGGCATAGACCCCGGGTATGAGCGACTGGGTATCGCTGTATTGGAAAAAACGGACAAAACCGCCTTCGTTAAAAACTCCGGCGTGTCGAGGGAAGCCGTAATTTTTTCCGAATGTTTCAAGACTTCGGCTAAATTGGAGTTTTCGGAACGTTTATTTTTGATTGGCGAAGAAGTTAAAAATGTAATCAAAAAATACAAGCCGGAAGTTTTGGCTATTGAAACTTTATTTTTAAATACCAACCAAAAAACGGTGATGCACGTGACCGAAGCGCGCGGGGTGGTAATTTACGAAGCATCTTGCGCGGGATTAAAAATTTTCGAGGCTTCCCCGCCCCAGATAAAAATAGCCACGACGGGTTACGGCCGGGCCAACAAGGAACAAATCATAAAAATGGTTAAAATTTTAGTGGAAATAGACAATGAAAAAAAGTCCGATGACGAATTGGATGCCATCGCCATAGCCTTAACTGCTTTTGCACACTTAAAGTATTGACAACCTTTTTGGATTTTGATACAAAGTAGGCATTACTAAGTAGTTTTAGAAAATTTTATTTAAATTATATGGAAGACGAAGAATTAGAAGTTGGAGNNGTTTTGAAATAAATGATGATGGAGAAATTGATCCATTGGATGCGCTGGCAGACGAAGAAGCATTGGAAGACCCTGAAGACAGATTTCACTAGTCTATTTTATTTTTATAAACCTGTGTTTGCCTATTTTGTAGACGGTTTTTGAGGCTTTTGCTTCTGTGTCTTTAACTTTTTCATTTTTATCCATATCGGTTATAGCCCCTTCGCCTATCAACCTCCTAAATTCTGTTTTGGAGCTGACTATTTTCTCTGAAAGTAGAACATCTACGAGTTTCGCGTCGTCTTTTACAACGACTTCCAAAACGTCTTCCGGTATACCCCCTTTGGCAAAAGTATTTTCAAAATTTTCTTCGGCTTCTTTGGCCTTTTTTTCTCCGTGGTAGATTTTTACAATTTCGAATGCAAGTTTAATTTTTAAGTCGCGTGGATTTTGATTCATATTTATTTCAGACATGGGCACACGAGTACAGATTTCAAAAGCCAAAGGCATAAGTGTATCTGGCCAGCTCATTATCTTACCAAACATATTATCTGCACTATCTTCCAGAGTGACCATATTCCCTTCGCTTTTCCCCATTTTTTTACCGGTTGGGTCGGTTAGAAGTTTTGTAGTTAAGACATACTTCTCTTTTCCGCGATTTTTCATCATTGTGCGTCCGACAAGCATATTGAAGGTCTGATCATTGCCTCCAATTTCCATATCCACATTCATAGCCACAGAATCATACCCTTGCATAAGCGGATAAAAAAATTCATGCAGATGAATTGGCTGTCCTTCTTTTAATCTTTTTTCGAACATATCTCTTTCAATCATTTGCTGAAGGGTAAATTCTGATGCAATTTCCATCCCCTCTTCAAAAGAAAGTTTTGAAAGCCATTTGCTGTTGAATTTAACTTGAACTTTTCCCATATCTAAAATTCTACCGGCTTGTTTGGTATATAATTTTAGATTTTCTTTTATTTGTTTTACGGAAAGCTGCTTTCTGGTTGCTGTTTTGTCAGTTGGGTCGCCAATTCTGCCTGTAAAGTCACCAATGAGTAAAATTATTTTATGCCCCAAATCTTGGAATTCTTTCAGCTTGAGAAGGGTTGCACCGTGACCAATATGTAGAGTTGGTCCTGTTGGATCTATGCCGTTATAGATTGAAAGTATTTTCCCAGACAAAAGAACTTTTTTTACTTCTTCTTTTGAAGGATAAACATTTTCCACTCCACGAGTTAACGCTTCCTCTATTTTTTTCTCATCTGTAACTATCTTCATATTTTTTGATTGTAGCATGTTTTCTGTTATGATTAAAGGAATGAGGGGTATATTGCAAAAACTAAAAAAGTTATACAAAAACAAGAAGTTTATGAAAAATATGCTGCTTCTGCTCGCAGGTATTTTTATTTTATGCTTCGGCACATTGATTGCCCTTTTGGCCTCTTTGAAAATTCCGGATTTTCGTTCTTTTGAGGACAGGAAAGTGGTAAATTCCACTCAAATCTACGACCGCACTGGGAAAATTCTGCTCTACGACATCCATCAGGATGTAAAACGCACAGACATCCCTTTTGATCAGATGAGTGTAAACATAAAAAACGCCACCATCGCCATAGAAGACTCAAATTTTTACAATGAGGGTGGCGTGCGGGTAAGTTCTACTCTGCGCGCTCTTTTTTCAAACTTATTGCACATCGGCATCGGGGGTGGCGGTTCGACCATCACACAACAATTGGTAAAAAATACTCTTCTGACCACCAACCGAAGCTATGTCAGAAAAATAAAAGAGTGGGTCTTGGCCATCAAAATAGATGATTCAATGTCAAAAGATCAAATCCTGGAAGCCTACTTAAATGAAATTCCTTATGGAGGAAATATCTACGGCATAGAGACAGCCAGTAAAAATTATTTTAATAAAGATGCAACTGACCTGACTATCGCCGAGGCCGCTTATTTGGCTTCTATCCCTCAGTCCCCGACCACTCTCTCCCCTTATGGGAAAAACAGAGCCAAGCTTGAAGAAAGAAAAAATTTAGTACTCTCGAGAGAGCTAACACTTAAATTTATTACCCAAGACCAATATAACCAGGCAAAAAATGAGGTGGTGAGTTTTGTTCCGCAAGCGACGATGGGTATCCGCGCTCCGCATTTCGTTTTTTATATTAAAGATTATTTGGAACAAAAATATGGAGCTGATGTGGTGGAAGGAGAAGGATTAAAAGTCATTACCACTCTTGATGCAAATTTAGAAGCGCAAGCAGAACAAATTGTGAAAGACGGCGCTTTGCAAAATGAAAAAGATTGGAACGGAAGCAATGCCGGGCTGGTGGCCATCGACCCGAAAACCGGACAGATTTTATCAATGGTCGGCTCCAGAGATTATTTCGACAAAACAATTGATGGCAATTTCAACATTACCACAGCCACCCGCCAACCAGGGTCCTCTTTTAAGCCCTTTATTTACGCTACGGCCTTCAATAAGGGCTTTACCCCCGACACAGTGCTCTTTGACCTGCCGACAGAATTTCAAACGACCTGCGACGCTTATGGTAAGGCTTACTACGGACACAACCAATCCGATTGTTATATGCCAAGCGACTACGACGGAAAATATCGCGGACCGATGAGCCTGCGGGACGCGCTCGCGCAGTCCATCAACATTCCAGCTGTTCAGCTTTTTTACCTGGCCGGACAAGCTGACTCTTTAAAGACAGCGGAAAATATGGGCATTAGCACTTTGGGAGATGTCGGACAATATGGACTTACACTCGTTATCGGAGGCGGAGAAGTTTCGCTTTTAGATATGACTTCGGCCTATGGAGTTTTCGCCAACGATGGAATAAAAAATCCTTATACCGGGATTTTGGAAGTGCAGGATTTAAGCGGAAAAATTTTGGAACAATATCAAGGGAATCCGCAAGAAGTTTTGCCGAAAAATACAGCCTTAACTATTTCAGATATTCTTTCAGATGAACAGGCCCGCGAGCCGACTTTCGGGGTACATTCGGTTCTTTATGTTAATGGCGGAAATATAGCCGTAAAAACCGGAACGACCAATGACAACAAGGATGCTTGGACGATAGGATATACACCAGATATCGTGGTGGGTGTTTGGGCCGGCAATAATAACAATACTCCAATGAAAAAAGGCGGAGCGGCAGTAGCGGGACCGATTTGGAATAAATTTATGAATGCGGCTTTGAGTACTTTGCCAAATGACAGTTTTGAAAAGCCGGATCTGGAAGTTGACCCGACTTTAGTGAAACCGGCCCTCCGTGGGCTGTGGCAGGGAGGTGAAAACTTTTTCATAGATAAAATATCGGGACTTTTAGCCACACCCAATACGCCTTCGGAGACAAGAGTGGAGAAAGTGGTGACCAATGTGCATTCCATTCTATATTGGGTGGATAAAAATAATATTCTGGGACCATCGCCGTCAAATCCGGCGAATGATCCTCAATTTAATCATTTTGAAACACCTATACAGAATTGGTGGGCGCAAAATAAATATAAATACTCAATAACAACCTTAGTTGAAAAACCAACTGCCCTGGACAATATCCATACTGATCAAAACAAACCGGCAGTTTCGATTGTTTCGCCAAACAGCGCTACAACCTATCCAGCTAATCAAAAAATAAATTTACAAATATCGAGCTCCGGCGTATTTCCTCTCTCAAAAATAGATATTTTTATAAATGGAATATATTTGGAGACAGAGCAACCTCCTTTCGACTTTTCTTTCACGCCGACAGATTTGGAAAATCTGCAAGCTAATAATGATTTGAAAATAATCTCCTATGACACTGTATTCAACAAGAGTGAAACGGATTCAACTTTCAAAGTAGCGCAGTAGGAGACTTTTTACCTAGAGTTTCTTCCAATTTTGAAAGAATTTTGTCTTGCTTGAGAAAAATTTCGTTTTTGTAAATGGGTTTTATATTCAAATAAATCGTGCCATTTTTTATTTTTATGTCTTCACTTTTTATTTCCACTTTAATAACTTCAGAGATGATTTTTCTAATAGCTTCTTTCTTGCCTTCTTCTCCCAGAAGAATGTTGTTAAATCTAGCCAGTAAATCTTTTATTTCAATCATGATACGAAAATTATGCGAATAATACTAAAAATTACGAAAATTGGCTGGAATCAATACGAATAATTCTTTTTGGTTTTAAATACTTTTCTCGAAAGTTTACAAGTAAACCAAGTTTGAGTTGTGTTTGCTGTAAATAATTCTGTATCTGCCTGAAGTTGTCTTTTGTAAAAAATCTGACCGCTTTTAACTCGAGTACGATTTTATTATCAATCAAAAAATCAACAATATTTCCAGAATTCCCTATGGCAATTTCTCGATCATAAGATATATTTTTTTCTCTTAGTTTATTTTCTAGTAAATCCCCGTACTGTTTTTCTCTGGCATATTCTCCTAATTCTTTTTTTACCTCAAACAAAATTCCAAGAATTAAATATGATAGTTCTGGGTAAATAACTTTCTCGCTCACTTGTTTTTTATTTATCTCATTCATTGACTTAATTTTCGTAGTTTTTCGTAAACCTTTCGTATATTTTTCGTATCTACTTGTTCATCGGCATAATGAGATAAGTAAAGGATGAATCAGAAATAGGAGAAATAACTATCGGCTTCCCGCCAGAGAATTTTATGGAAATGCTGTCGGTGGTTATCGACTGGAAACAATCCAAGAAATATTTGTAATTGAAAGATAGCTCGATATTTACCCCGTTGATCACGGCATCAAGGTATGTTTTATTTTCTCCGACATCATTATTGGCGGAAGACAGCTCAAACACTTTTTCTTTGGGTGAAATTTTCAAATTTACCTGGTTGAATTTGTCAGAGAAAATATTTGAGAGCTTTAAGGCATTCAGCAAGTCTTGCTTCAGCACCACTACGTCCGTCGTAAAATCTTTTGGAATAATTTGGCGGTAGTCCGGAAAGATTCCGTCAATCACCCGAGAGGTCAAATATATATTGTCTGAAGAAAAAGAAATCTGGTTTTTATTAAAACAGACTTTTATCACGCCTTGGAACTCTCCGAAAACTCTCAGTATTTCTCCTATGTTTTTAAACGGAATCAAGATGTGCAAGGTTTCTTCCAACCCTTTTATTTTGATTTTCTTTTCCGCCAGCCGGAAAGAGTCGGTGGAGACGAAAACTAGATTATCTTGGTTAACGTACATAAAAACGCTTGAAATCTCAGGCTTTATGTCTGAAACAGAAGAACTATAAGAAACAGCTTTTATGCCTTCGGTCAGCTTTTTTGATTCTATCTCAAAACTACTACCGGTAACCATCGGTATGGTCGGGAAATCTTCATGGGAGGTACATTTGATTTTTATTTTGCTTTTTTTTGTTTTAATTAGTAGGTTTCCGTCTTCATTTTCAAGTTGCACGTTTTCATTTTGAGAAATATTGGAAAATATGGCATTTAAAACTGNNAAACTGACCCAGGAACAGCCAGGGTTCCTTCCTTCTCTATTTTTACTGGAATTTCAACTTCAATACCAAGACTCAAGTTTGTAGATCTTAATTTTAAAGATTTTCCTGACGCAATCATTAAAATTGAATTCAAAACAGGCAGTGTTAAATTTTTCCCGGTTATTCTTTCGACTTGAGAGATACTATTTTTTAATTTTTCAATCGAGCATTCTAGTTTCATATATTTGTTTATATCTTGTATATATAATTTATTATTATTATTACACAAGTGGATAAGTTGATAAGTGGTTTTTGTCGTTGTTTTTTAAAGATATTTTTAATATTTTTAATTTGATAAGATTTTAATAAATTGCTGTTTATACACAAAATTTTATTTTCCATTTTTCTCTATCCATAATTTCCCCCTCTTTGTTAACATGTTTTGTTTCTGTTTTCATTGTCTTTTTAACCGCTTACCAACAGTTATTTAAACATAATTCTTATCTGTTCCAACTCCTGTAATAATTGTGGATCATTTTTTAAATCTGTTCTGATTTTCAGACAAGAGTGAATGACAGTGGTGTGATCTTTCCCGCCCAATTTTTGTCCGATTAATGGATAAGAAACATTAAAATCTTCACGAAGCAGATACATCACGACTTGCCTAGCTTTGACTATTTCTTTTTTTCTGGTTTTTTCATAAACCGATCCTTCTTCGAGTTTATAATATTCACTGACTATCTTGACCACATCTTTTATGGCCATATTTTTCTTTGGTCGCATATTATTTTTTAGCAGGTTTTTTACTTCCATTAGTGTTAAAGGCTTATTTTTCAAGCGATATTGGCAGACAATGAGATTCAAACTTCCCTCCAATTCGCGAATGTTGCCCTGTACTGAGCTTGCGACATATTCCACCAACTCTTCTTCCAAATCGACGTTAATTTCGCGCAATTTTACTTTCAAAATCGCCAAGCGGGATTCGTATTCCGGTTCGGAGATGTCTACAATCATTCCGGCTGCAAAACGTGATTTTAATCTATCCGCCAGTTCCGGAATATAGTTAGGATGCTTGTCGGAAGAAAAAATAATTTGTTTATTGTTCTCGTGAAAAGTATTAAAGGTATGGAAAAGCTCTTCTTGGATTTTTTCCATCTTACCGATGAACTGGATGTCATCTATAATCAAGAGATCATATTTGCGGTACTTTTCCTTGAAAGAGTTTGCTTTATTGCTTTGCATTGAATTAACAAAATCATTGGCAAATTTTTCCAAAGTCATATAATGCACCTTTTTATTGGGATATTTTTCTTTAATCGAGTTTCCAACAGCTTGAATCAGGTGAGTCTTGCCGAGTCCCGTTCCCCCGTAGATAAAAAATGGATTATATTTTGTTCCCGGAGAATCTATTATCGCTTGAGAAGCGGCATAGGCCAGCTCGTTGAATGTTCCCACGATAAAAGAGTTAAAATGGTAGCGTGGGTTTAAATTATCTTCCGGATTTATATATAAATCCCTCAAAGGCAACTCTTTTTCCGCTGTTTCGCTTGTTTTTATAACTTCCTGCTTGGCAGTACTTTCTATTTTTGTAATCACGTATTCCACCGCGCGCATATTTTCGTATGCATCAGCGATGGTTTTGGTAATGAGTTTATGATATTTATTCATCAGCCAATCTCGCACAAACTCGTTTGGCACTCCTATATATATGATTCCCGTGTCTTCCTTAATTATAGATGTATTTTTAAACCAGGTGCTGAAATTTGCCTTTGATATGCCTGCTTCTATTTCCACCAGACAATTTTTCCAAAGTTGTTTCGTATTCATAGTTTCATATTATACTATTTCTATTTTAGAAGACATCTTTTAAAACTTATTAACCCTGTTGATAAGCTGTGGATAATGTGATAAGCTACATTGTATGTCACAAACATATCAACCTAAAAAAAGAAAACGAGCAAAGTCTCATGGATTTTTGGTCAGGTCCAGAACCAAGACCGGGAAAGCTGTTCTGAAAAGAAGGCGCCAAAAAGGCAGAAAGAAATTATCTGTTTAAATAGTGATGCTTCCTAAAAAAAATAGGGCTAATACGCGAGAAGTAGAAGAAATCTTTAAAAAAGGCAGGTTTTTGAATTCTCTTAATTTAACTTTTAAATATATCAAAACCGATAAAAATGAAATAAAAATTTCCTTTATTGCGCCGAAAAGCGTAGCTAAGCTGGCAGTCAAAAGGAATTCTCTGAGACGAAAGGGATATAATATTTTAAAAAAATATATAGAACAATTCCCCACCGGAACCACAGGCGCCTTTGTTTTTAAAAAATACCAAGATGATGCTTCAATAATTGAAAATGAAATTAAAACAATACTTAGTAAAATTAATTAATTTTTATCAGAGATTTTTATCCCCAAAGAATAAATGTGTTTTTTATCCGACCTGCTCCGAATACACCAAACAAGCGATAGAAAAATACGGCGCACCCAAAGGAACCTATCTCGGTTTCCGCCGTATCCTCCGCTGCCACCCATGGCAGAAGAATCACATAGAACCCTTAAAATAATTTTCTGGCATTTTTCTCCATTTTCATATAGAATGAAAGAATGATTTCAAGTATCTGGAACGCCGTTTTATATCAGCCTTTATTGAACGCCTTGGCGTTTTTAGTATCTATTGTTCCTGGTGGAGACGTTGGCGTGGCTGTTATTGTCCTTACTATCCTTGTAAAAGTGGTGCTTTATCCCCTTTCTCAGAAATCCATCGAGAGCCAGGCGCAGATGAATATACTCGCGCCAGAGCTTAATAAAATAAAAGAAAGTGGCGCCAGTAAAGAAGAACAAGCCAGGCTGACTTTTGAACTCTATAAGGTTCACAAAACCAATCCATTTTCCGGTTGTCTTTTGGTTTTGATTCAGATTCCAATTATTTTCGCTTTGTATTATGTGTTTTTCAAAGGAATAAAATTTAACAACGGAATTTTGTATTCTTTTGTCCACATTCCCGCTCATATGAATATGATTTTCCTGGGGCTGATTGATATCAGTAAGAAAAGTTTAGTTCTGGCAGTTTTGGCTGGTATCTCGCAGTATCTGCAAGCTTACTATATGCCGAAACCACCCGTGTCTTCTAGTAGTAACCCATCTTTCCAGGATTCTTTCACAAAAAGTATGAATACCCAGATGAAATACATTTTCCCTTTCATTGTCACTTTTATCGCTTACAGTATTTCCGGCGCGATTGCTTTATATTGGATCACCAGCAATCTTTTTATGGTTGGCCAGCAGATTTATGTGAAGAAAAAAGAATTTAAATTAGAAGTATATGGATAAACAAGAAATTCAAAAATTAGTAAAAGAATTAATTGAAAAGACCACCGTAAAGATGAGTGGAATTGAGGTTACCGAAGACAGTCCTAAAAATATGTGGATTTCGGTGGAAGTGAGTGAACCGCATTTTTTCATTTCACGCGAAGGCGAGGGATTGCAGGCGTTGAATCATATTGTACGTAGGATAATTGAGAATAAGACCCCCTCGCCAACCCCTCCCCAAGAGAGAGGGGCTAAAGACAGAACCGACGAAATATCTATTCTTGTGGATATCAACGGCTTTCAGAAAAAGCGGGTGGAAAATGTTCGCGCTATTGCCCATATGATGTCCGAACGAGCTAGGTATTTTAAATCAAATATAGAAGTTGACCCGATGTCTTCTTTTGAACGCAGAATCGTCCATGAATTTTTGTCCGAGGCAACAGACTTAAAAACCGAATCAGTCGGTTTTGGCCCTTCTCGCCGGGTGGTAATAAAATACATTGGAACTATTTAAGCGCGAATTCCCAAAGAAAAGAATCTTTTTTATTTACAAAAAATAAATAATTTCCACCGGCATCCAATGCGAGTTTTGTGCCATCCATCTCTTCCCCGCCACTTATGGTGAGTGGGTCTACGAGCAGAGTCGTATTTCCGGTTTTAATATCTATTTTCCAAATTTGATCACTGAAAGACACTTCTCCTTGGTACCAAGAGTCCGGGTACGTGCCTAAAGGTATTGATTTCGGCACAGCGCAGTATATAGCGTCACTAGCGCTACTCCAGATGCATTTCTCGGGCATAGTTCTGACTCCTACCGGGTCTGAAACTTTTGTGTCTGTATGATAAATATTGAGTGACAAACTGTCGTTGTTATATAGGATTAATTTGCCGTTTGGACTAGAAAGCGTGGTAAGACCGTTTATGTTGCCGAGTGAGCTGGATAGATTTTTCGTATTAGTGTTTAGCGTATACATATATCCCGGTATACCAGAAGCAGGTTTGGTCGTGAGAGTGATTGTTCCCGTGCTTGGCCACTGTGACAGCCATTCAGTAAACGGCGAAGTAAAAATTTGCACCTTTTTACTTGTTGCCAAATTCATCGTTGTGCCCACCATATTATCTCCGCTGTTGAATAAATAAAATATACTCGAATTGTCGGGTGACAAACTGATGTCTTTGATGTTTTCTGGCAAGAAAGAACCTTTTATTTCATTAGTAACCGTAGGGTCTGCCCCCAAAAGTTCCTTCGGAAGATTACTTGCAAAAGTTTCTATGGTTCTGCCATCGGTTTTCAAATATCGCATAACTACAGACTGTCCATTGTTTCCAAAATATGCATCATATATCTCTGGTATCACCGTTGTGGAAAATTTCTGCTCTTGAATTTTGTCGGCGAAAGTTTCAAAAATGTTTCCGGTGGCTCTGTCTACATATCGCAAAGCTGGCATAAATTCTGTAAGTGGCGCGACTACTTTTGTAGTTTTTGGTGGAGTTTTTGCTGCCTCCCCTGCTAAGGGGAGGGTTAGGGTGGGGTCTGGAGTCACCACCGGCACAACTTTGATTCGTTCTTTACTAAACACCCCAAACCCCGCAATCGGCATACTGGAAATCTTTATTAATTTTGAAGTTGTTTCCGGAGTTGTGCCGGGTTCGGTTCCGGGTGTAGTAACTGGAGGCGTCACCACGGGAGTTTTTGTTTTATTGCTTGCAAAAGGATTAAACTGCGAGAAAAAGTTTGTGCCCGTGCCCTCCCCTCCCGGCGTGGTTGTATTGGGTTGGGAAAATAAAAACACAAAAATCGCGATTACGACGATGACCAGGACTATTACTAAAAGTATAAAATTTCTTCTTGTCATAAAATTTAATTAAATTCTTTTTATATACGTTAATCGTGCTGCTGTTGTATCTTTTAGAAGTCTTGTAGTAACACCATTTGTAGTTCCTCCCATGGCATCTATTATCTTCCCATCACCTATATACATCATAACATGGCCATTATCTTCTTTTGTTCCACCAGCAGTATCACCTTTTTTCCAACCAATTAAATCACCCACCTTTAGAGTTTTTAGATCCTGAGCTGTAATTGCAGTAGCACCTTTTGTTGTGTCAAAAATTTCAGTTGTGGTGCTTCCTGGTATTGGTAATTGAGCACATTTATACACTTGATCAACAAAAGAAGAACAATCTACCACTGCTTTTCCCCCACTAATGGTATTTCTATTTGTTTGACTATAGGTAGAGTTTCCGATAAAAGAATTGGCAGTTGCAACGAGATTCGTACTGCAATTTATGCTTGTGGATTTTACCAAATCGGAACTTATATCCTTAAAGGCTGTCGTAGATTCACCGCCCACTATCACATCCACTGATACCGAAACGTCTGCCAAGCTTTTCAAGTCCGTATTTAGTATGTCCGGATTTATTTGGTTCAAGAGCGTCCAAGCTCCAAGAGCCAAAAGAAGACCAAAAATTGCGTGGGTAATTCTTTCCTTGCCTGCTTCTTTGCTGGATATCAGTTCGCTCGTCATATATTCTATCCCGCCTATGACAATCATCACCACAGCCAAGACGGCGCACAGGCCTATGAATATCTTTATAATTAAATTCAAATACCCACCGATTTTATTTGGACCAGTTGGGTCAAAGGATGTTAGTTTTCCGTTTTCATCACATCCAGCATCACCCTTTTGACAAGGCAGTGGAGCCAAGAGAACATATGGGCCAGCCCAAGTTCCTTTATTTTCTGCGCAATTTTTTGCTTTATAGTTGGGTTCTATGTGTCCATCTGGGAAAGTGCACTTTCCGTCAGGGTCTAATGTCCACGTTGCTCCAGGTATACTTGCGCAGTCAGCTTGCGATAAACCATCTCTGACATTACTGCCATCAACACAAATACCCGTTACCTGAGCTTGTGTTTTATATGCCGGACTAAAAATTCCCACCAGCGCAATTATTATTAAAATGTATGTTATATATTTTTTCATTAAAAGTTTACATTAATTTCTTTACTTACATTTTCGAAAATTTTGTAAGTATTATTAATTTGCAAATCTATTTTAGATGTTCCGGAAGTACCAGATTGTACTTTCAGTGGCATCAAATTTTGTTGAAAGCTCTCTATGGTCACCGGGCTATCGTTTATAGACCAAGTCCAAGCGAGGGTAGGTATGCGGATGTCTCCCGGTGAAATGAAATACGGCGCGGCTTGGATGGTTTCGTCTCCAGTTACTTTATGCCCGTCGGCCAGGGCTAGTTCCCACAACGTTCCCAGTTTGGCATCATTTTTATAAAACACAATTTTAGGCTGGTATGTGCCTATGTCTATGCTTGCTTCTGATGAAGAAGTTTGGTCGGTCGTCGAGGCCACTACGTCTATGTTGTTTGAGCTGTCCAAGTAATCATTCACATATGTAAAAGAATTTTTGCCGTAACCGGAAGCGTCTTGTGCGTTGTTATAATCCTGTTTCCAGGTATAAACAAGGTTGGAGGGACTCATCGTTTGCGAACCGGACCTAATTTCCGGCATAGCCACTACTTTTACTTCACTTTCTGGTGAAGGCAAAGCCTTCCCTTTATAAAAAGGTGGCACATAAGAATCATCCGCCTGCCAAAGCAACACCATTACCGACGATTTGATTATCATCGTTGTGTTGATATCGCCGTCAGGCAATTTTATGGTGGCCACAACGGTAGTTTGTTGTCCCGCCGCCGGAGCGTTTACAGAAAAAGACTTTTTGCCGATCCCCGACAACCCACTTTTGCCGTTCACAGACCAGGATATCAAAACACTGTTTAAATTATCAACATAACTGTTTAGAGAAATGTTCACATTTTCACCGGGGGCTGGCATCTGTGGGGCAATATTTAACTAAATGGTATCCGGAGAAGAAGCGCTTGTTTTAAAAGGCAAAATAACGCTTGTTACTATAAGCACGATAGCCAAATATAATAATAAGAATCTCAATTTCATACTTTACGTATTATATCATTTGCTAATGCCTAACGCCTAGAGCCTAATGCCTATTTTACTGCTTCCCAGCAATCTCCCTCTCTTCCTGTTCGTGCTTGGCTTTTTGGTTTGACAGTATCTGTGAAGGGTCAGAGGTGATGATTTGGTCTTCGGTGTAGGAGGCGATTATTTTTATAGCAACGTGTTTTGTCCCGGCAAAGAATATTCCTTCTCCCACATTGGATTCCAAAAGCAGATATTTTTCTTCGTCCGTTAAATTGAAAGTTTTTTGCAATAGGTCAATGGTAGTCGGAGATTGTTTTAAGAGAAGCTGGATTGAAGAGTTGGTAATGATAGGCACTCCGTATGGAGATTTCATAAAGTCAGCGGCATCCTGGGTAATAGTGGAAAGGCCCAGATAATATTTTCGTCCTCTCTTGGCAATGGAATACAAGAACGACGCCGTGTCTTCCGATTTCATCATCCACCAAGCTTCGTCAACTACCAGCAGGCGCTTTTTTAGATTCTTGCGTACAGCAGTCCAAATGTAATGCATAATGATATACATGGCGACCGGTTTCAGTTCGTCTTCCATATCACGAACGGAAAATACCACGAACTTTTTATTGATATCCACATTCGACGGCCTGTTTAAAAATGTCGCCCAAGAACCTTTGGTGTATTTCACCAATCTTTGCACCACAGAGTCGCTGCCGTCCATCCCCGAGAGCACCATTTCGAAGTCTGACAAAAGCGGGGGTTCAATGTTTGAGAAATCCGACTCAGGGGTAATGTCTTTCATCGCGTAAGTCTCCGATATAGCTCTGTCTACCATCGAATCTTCCTCCGGGGTTAGCCCCCCTAGCATCAGTCTCAAAAGTCCGACCAAATTTATAATATTTGATCGCAAAACATCCTCAGCTGTCTCGTCTTCGCGCGGGATCGGCAGGTCGAAAGGATTGATGTGGTGGTCGCTTGATAGAGAAATATTGAAATATCTTCCCCCGACAGCTTCGGACAAGAATTCATATTCCCGCTCGGGGTCTATCACCAAGACATCAGTATCAAACATTAAAGACCTTAAAATTTCCAACTTGGTGGCATAAGATTTTCCGGAACCGGACTTGGCAAAAGTTACCGAATTGTAATTTTCCAAAGAAAATCTGTCGAAAATAACCAGACTGGAATTGCTTCTGTTGATGCCATAGAGTATGCCTTTGTCGGAAGTCAGGTCGGAAGAAATAAACGGGAAGACGCTGGAAAGCGGCTCGGAATTTAGTTTCTGGTGTATATTGAGCAAGTCCATTTCCACCGGAATAACGCTTTTGAAACCTTCTTCTTGCTGGAAAAGGGCCGGCTTGATATAGATCAATTTTGATTCTAACATTGATTTTATTTCATTTTCAATTTTAAAAAGTTCCAAATCATTGTCGGCGTATATGGTGATGTAGACGCCAACATCAAACATTTTTTCTTGGGCTTGGATTAAATTATCCCGCAGTCCTTCCAGGTCTTGGTAGGCGGTGTCGAGCATCGGGTCGCGCACCATTCCCTTGCCCTCACGCACAGAGATCTGGCTCTGCACTTCGGCAACTTTTTTCTGAAACTGCCTTAGCATTAATGAGGTGTCTATCGGGTGAACAAAAATTGAAATATCAAAAACTTTATCCAAATTGATAATCGGAGAAAACCAATTGTCGGTCAAAAATCGCGGATAGGATATTATGAAAAAAGTGCGGGCAATTTTCTCGCCCAAGTTTATTGATTTCGGTTCGATTTTCAGGGCGGAAGGCGCGATGACGTCTTCCAGTTCCAAATTGGCGGATTCATAAATTTCTTCCGGCAAGATAGCCAAAGTGGAAGCTCGCGCTTGTCCTCCAGCAGACATTCCCTTTTTTCCAAATAAATTTTTTATGTTATCTAGTATGCTCATTTTTTTACTTTCTACTTTATAAACTTTATAACTTTTTACTTGAAAAATTAAGCTTCCAGCTTAATTTTTCCTTCCAATTCCCCTGGGTTGAAAACTTTATAAAATACCTCCACCACTTCTTCGGTGCCCAATTGCGCGGAGTTTATACCGCAACGGCCTAGGCCTTGTTGGATTACAGCTACCCGCTCTTCCAATTGAGACCTCTTTTCTTCGAAGTCAACTTCTTTCGCTACCCGATTTTGTTCCTTACTTCCTCTTTTGAAAAATCTTCCAAATATTCCCGAGTCTGACTTCAAAACGGTGTGGGTATAGGGCACGACCACAAAAAAGCTTTTTGTCATTATGGCCACTGTCTCTGTAAAATTTCTAATGAATTCTATATATTCTTTTGTTTGTAATTTCAAGAGCGGCTCGGTCTGCACCTTTACTCTGTTTTCCAACAAGAGGAGGTATGGTCGGATGTCCAATTTTCTGGACTGGATTGATATTTGTATGGAAAAATCCAAAGTGTTTAAGAAGTTTTGAAATTGTAAAATGGTTGCCTTCTGCTCGTCATCGGATTTCAAAGATAGGTTGACGGAATTGGCCAGCACAATAGCCCGCAAGTCGCCGTCTTTTAAGACGACGATGCCGTCGCGCACTTCTTTGATTGGTATGAATTCTTGTGTTGCTTTTGCGTTTAAAGCCATAGATGTCTAGTTAAAAGTTCATAAAGTTCTTAAAGTTATAAAGTTGGATTCAAATTAATTTGCATTGTATTTACTTGATGGACTTTATAAACTTTCTACATTATAACTGATGTTCTTGATTTTTTCTTAAATCAAGAACATCGAGGCTCCAAGCCAAATCTCGCAGTTTGCTGCCGGTCAACTTGTTTCCATATATCATTTGACTATTATCTTCATTCACGATTTTTGATTTACCATTTGCAACTTGTTTTTTCTTTTTCCAAATATAAAGTTTGTTCTGAGTGAAATATTTAAAACCGGATTCTATCATATAGACGAAGGGCTTATTGTTGGGACGATAAAAAATGAGAGCTCCAGAAAACCCAGCAATGATTAAAATCGGTATAGCTCCAAAAAGAAGACCCATTAATTTAAAAATTACATAACACAAACCCGCTCCGCCGGCCAAATAAGCAAACTCCCTGAAAGTAAAGGGGCCAAAAATTTTGTCCTCGATGTCTAAAAATTGTGGGACCTTGAACTGCATGGGAGTTAGTTCATAAAGTTATAAAGTTTATAAAGTTGTAAAGTAATTGGATTCATAAATCTATAAAGTTGATGCAACACAATGTTAATCCAGGGTTTTAATAAAACCTGATAATAGCTTAGAAATTTCTAGAGTCAAATCATACATTTTCTTAAAATCTCGTTCCGTAATGTATTTTAACTCTAAACCTAAGTTTAACATAGATCTGACTTCTCCGGCAGACCCCTTCGATATAAACAAGAAGTTTTTCAGCTCTTTATTTGTTCGCCTTTCAAACCCCTCAGCAATATTATTCATTATTGAGACCGAGGCCCTTTCTATCTGATTTTTAAAACTAAAATCTTTACAACTCTTAAATACTATATAAACAATGACCGTTAATTCTTTTCCTTTTTGCCATGATATTATTTCTTCAAATTTTTCTATTTTCATTCTACTTGATGAACTTTATAACTTTCTACTTTATA
>PMIU01000069.1 GCA_003157195.1 Candidatus Nomurabacteria bacterium | reverse complement strand
ATTTGTTCCGTCAAAGATGCCGGCTGTTTTCGCCCATGAACCAATATCAGAAAGACTCCATGGCGTTGCGCCACCTGTCCAAAAAGAGTTTGCATTCAGATTTTGATTATAATATGAATTTGATTCTCCGGTTGAAACGCCGTTTTTTGTAGACGACCAAACTATTTTTTGATTGGGCATATTTCCGGTAACACCCTGCACAGTATAGACTGCGGTGTCATTTAGATGTTCTCCTTTTGAATAGACACAGTAACTATTTGAGTCCGCAGATAGAGAAAGTGTTCCCGAAGCAAGGATTGCGGCAGACGCTTTATCCGCCACACTGAAAGTCATTGTGCCTAAAGCCGTGCCGTCGACGCGAATCCAGACGATCTGCCAATTGCCAATCACTTCTTTTGTGTGTGTTCCGGTTTCAGAGAAAACTCCCAAACCGTTTGCAGTATATGGAGTTTTGTCGGTCGGTACAACGCCATTCACAAGCTTGCCTCCTGTGGCATAAATAGTTTCTCCGGGATTTAATCCAGTCACGGTTATGTTCCAAGTATCACCAACATGCATAATGCCGGAAGCGTTTGTAGTAAATATAGGTTTGACATAAGACGCGCCAGTTTGGTAAAGCGCTGTTTGTAACTTAATAAGTTGTTGCAAGTCTGGGCAAAGATTGACACCACAAGATGGAACTGTATTACCGACAGTATTTACCACTTGGCTAATTTCATTGATATATTTTTCTTGCGCTTGCTTGACTTGCGCATTGATGGCGGCTATGGCTTGGTCAGATGCAGACTGAGTGGAAGTATTTCCACCTTCAATCGTAGATGAAACATTTAAACTTGTTTTTCCGGAATTTCCATTTGTACCTGTACCTGTATTTGTGAAACCTCCTGTTCCGGAATTTCCCGAACTGCTTGTAGCCGGATATCCTGGCGAGCCGGGATAATTATAATCTCCTGGACAAGATGTATCATAAAAATATGACAAACCCGTGTTTACATCTATTCCCGGAATATTATATCTTACCGCAACACAACCCGGACCAATTTTTGCAGCATTGGCTGAAGCCGCAGATTGATCAACGCGAGAAGCCCTGCAAGGACCGGTTGTTTCATTTCCCTGGCACACGTTTACGGTAGTAGGAACACCATTGTTTGATATTTTAGATGTGCATGTCGTGCCATAAGGACCGGTAACCATCGTGCCTGGAACACAATCAGAAGCAGAAGCTGTAGCTGCATCGCCGCCACAAGTAGCGGTCACTCCGCATGAAGGTGACGAAGGAGTTCCATAATCAATCCTGCAAAATGAAGTAGTCAAGCCCGGAAATTTGCAGTAAGCGCCAGCGGCAACGTTGCAGTCATTATCACTACAACAGGTCACTCCATTTTGACCAGCGACGCAGGATGCATTTTGCGCATAAGAAGACGGCGATGTTTTTGAAATAAAAAATAAAGCTAAGAAAACAAAACATGACAAAAGAATTAATTTTTTATATTTCATAAAATGATTGTACCATATTGCATTATAATAATACTTATGATATTATACACTACGTATGAGTCCTGTCGCAACAGGGCTTTTGTTTTAACAATTTAACCCCGACGCGAAGTCGGAGTCCCGATCCTTCAAGGGCGTCGGGATAGAAAATAATCACATGTTAGATATAAAAACATTCAAGTCGGCATTGGAACAATTGGAAGAAGAAAGAAAGATTCCAAAAGAAAAAATAATGGAGGCCATTGAGCAAGCTATGGCCGCCGCTTATAAAAAAGATTACGGCAAAAAAGGGCAGATTATCCGCGCCAAATTTGATATGGAAACTGGTAAAACTGACTTTTTCCAGGTGAAAATCGTCGTGGATGAAAGTATTGCCATAATGGATACCTCTCCCCAACCCCTCCCCAAAAGGGAGGGGCAAACTCCTTCCCTTTCGGGGAAGGCGGGGGATGAGGTTGAATATTCCGTGAAATCAGAATCAGATGAACGCGTGCATTTCAACAGCGAGCATCACATCTTGCTCGAAGACGCCAAGAAAATAAAAAAAGGGGTAGAGCTGAATGATGAAATTATTTTCCCCCTGGAAGTCAAAGACGACTTTGGACGCATCGCCGCACAGACAGCCAAGCAAGTCATCATCCAAAAAATCCGCGAAGCGGAACGCACTTCCATTATCGATGAATACGGCACCAAAGAAGGCGAAGTGGTTTCTGGTGTAGTGCAGAAAGTGGAACGCGGAAATGTTTACGTTGATTTCAACCGAGCCACAGGCATTTTGCCGGTGGAAGAACAAATTCCTGGAGAATATTGGGCCCGCGGACAGCGTGTGCGCGCTTATCTTTACAGCGTGGAAGATTCTCCACGAGGCATAAACTTGCGCTTGTCTCGCACTCATCCAAAATTCATCGAAAAACTTTTTGCCCAAGAAGCGCCAGAAATTGAAAACGGCGTGGTGGAAATAAAACTGGTGGCCCGTGAAGCCGGCGCCCGTTCCAAGATTGCGGTCTTTTCAAACGATGAACATATTGACGCCGTCGGCTCTTGCGTCGGACAAAAAGGCACCCGCGTAAACACTATTACCGGGGAGCTTTCCGGAGAAAAGATTGATATAATTCCCTGGAATGCAGACCCGAAAGTTTTTGTCACCAACGCTCTTTCTCCAGCCAAAGTTATTGCAATTGATATAGATGAAAAAGAACATAAAGCCACGGTGGAAGTGGCCAATGATCAACTATCTCTCGCTATAGGCAAAGGCGGACAAAATGTGCGCCTAGCCGCCAAGCTGACCGGCTGGAGAATAGACATAAAAGGCGATGGCAAAGAAGTGGCAACGACGGACGGAGAAAAAGTTGAAGTGAAAGAAGAATAAATTATTATTAGTTAAACTAAGTAAATCAAATGAATTCATTTTTATTGTTTGCGATGTTTAGTGCGGTTTTTGCTATCGTTTACGGTTTGTTTTTAGCTAAGTCAATATTAAAAAAAAGCGCCGGGAATGTTCGCATGCAAGAAATCGCCAAAGCCATCCAAGATGGCGCAGGCGCTTATTTAAATAAACAATATAAAACTATTAGTATGATTGCTGTAGTTTTATTCTTTCTCGTTGGTTTTATACCAAAACTCGGCTGGACGATGGCTTTTGGATTTTTAGTCGGAGCAGTCTTCTCGGCTTTGGCTGGATACATCGGCATGAACGTATCCGTCCGCGCCAATGTGCGCACAGCCGAAGCGGCTCGAGGTGGAATCAATGATGCATTATCTCTCGCTTTCCGCGGTGGCACAGTTACCGGACTTTTAGTAGTAGGTTTGGCGTTGCTCGGGGTTACAGTTTTTTATGCAATCACTCGTGATGTCACCGCTCTCGTCGGTCTCGGTTTCGGCGCTTCACTTATTTCTGTTTTTGCCAGACTCGGTGGAGGAATTTTTACCAAGGCCGCCGATGTCGGCGCAGACTTGGTGGGAAAATTGGAAGCTGGTATACCGGAAGATGACCCAAGAAACCCTGGTGTTATCGCCGACAACGTCGGAGACAATGTCGGCGACTGCGCGGGTATGGCCGCCGATTTATTTGAAACTTACGCCGTTACTTCCGTCGCCACAATGCTCCTCGGTTCGCTTCTTTTCGCGGGTTTTGAAAACGCAATTCTCTACCCTCTCGCCATCGGCGGTATCGCAATTTTTGCATCCATCATCGGCACTTGGTTTGTACGCCTGTCTGCGCAGGCAGACTTGGGTAAAACTCCCAATATTATGGGTGCTTTATATAAAGGATTAATCGCCGCCGGTGTTATCGCCGCAATCGCTTTCTACCCTATTACAAATATGCTGATGTCTGGAAACGGAAAATACTCGGTAATAGATTTATTTATTTGCGCTCTCGTTGGTTTGTTTGTTACCGGTGCGCTTGTTGTCATCACCGAATATTTTACTTCCACAAAATACTATCCCGTCAAATCAATCGCTGAAGCATCTGTCTCCGGCCACGGCACAAATGTAATTCAGGGCTTGGCTATTTCAATGAAAGCAACTGCTCTGCCACTCATAACAATCGTTCTTGGAATAATAATCAGTTACAGTTACGGTGGACTCTACGGTATTGCCGTCGCCGCAATGTCTATGCTTTCTATGACCGGAATTATTGTCGCTATTGATGCTTATGGTCCAATTACTGACAACGCCGGAGGAATTGCCGAGATGGCGGAATTGCCAAAAGAAGTTCGCGATGTCACCGACCCTCTCGACGCTGTCGGTAACACCACCAAAGCTGTGACCAAAGGTTATGCTATCGGTTCCGCTGGTTTGGCTGCCCTCGTTCTCTTCGCTTCTTACACAGAAGAAATTATTAAGGCCGGAAAAAGTATCACTTTTGATTTAAGTAATCCTTATGTCATCGTCGGTCTCTTCCTTGGAGGACTCCTGCCGTATTATTTCGGTGCGCTCTGTATGGAAGCCGTAGGCAAGACTGCCGGAAAAGTTGTGGAAGAAATCCGCCGACAATTCAGGGAAATAAAAGGCATTATGGAAGGAAAAGCAAAACCGGATTACGCCAAAGCTGTCTCAATCATTACCGGCGCCGCCATCAAACAAATGATTTTGCCAGCTCTGATACCGGTCCTTGCTCCGATTTTAGTAATTTTAATTTTCGGAAAAGACAAAGGTTTGGTGGTATTGGGCGGACTTCTTGTTGGCTCAATCGTCACCGGGCTCTTCGTGGCTATCTCCATGACCTCCGGCGGAGGCGCTTGGGATAATGCCAAGAAATATATTGAGGGAGGAAATCACGGAGGTAAAGGGAGCGACGCTCACAAGGCAGCCGTTACCGGAGACACCGTCGGCGACCCGTACAAAGACACTGCCGGGCCGGCCATAAATCCCATGATCAAAATATTGAATATAGTCGCACTATTACTAGTGATCTTGCTAATTTAATCCGACTTGCCCCGTACTGAGCTTTGCTCTAGTACTGGGGTGATAAAAATCCTTAATCATGAACATAAAAGTAACAAAACTTCCAAAAAGTGAAATAGAAATTGAAGGAGAAATCGATGCTGAAAAGTTCGAGTCTTATTGGAGTGCCGCACTGAAAAAAATTGGCGAGACGGTAAAATTGGACGGTTTCCGCCAAGGTAAAATACCGGAAAGTGTATTGCTTTCCAAAGTGCCAGAAATAAGTATCTTGGAAGAAATGGCCGAGATGGCTTTATCTGAACATTATCCGAAGATTGTTACTGACGAGAAATTGGATGTTATCAGTCGCCCGGAAATTTCTATCGTCAAACTGGCACGCAAAAATCCTCTTGGTTTTAAAATAAAAACAGCGGTAATGCCGGAAATAAAACTTCCTGACTACAAAAAAGTTGCCAAAGAAACAATTTCATCAATCACTGACGAAGAGAAAAATGTAGAAGTTACAGCAGAAGATGTCGAAAATACAATAATGGACATCCGTAAATCCCGCGCACCAAAAATGCATATGGGAGAGCACGAGCATAACTCAACCCCTCCCCAACCCCTCCCCGAAGGGGAGGGGCAAGCTCCTTCTCCTTCGGAGAAGGCGGGAGAAGAGGTTCTTGAGCCTGTTCTTCCCGAATTCAACGACGCTTTTGTACAAGCCCTCGGACCCTTCAAGGACGTAGAGGACTTCAAAGAGAAATTAAAAGAAAATATCAAGCTAGAAAAAGAAAATGCTCTAAAAGAAAAAACTCGCTTGAAAATTATTGAAAAAATAATCGATGGTAGTGTTTTGGAATTGCCAGAAATTTTGGTCAATATCGAATTGGATAAAATTTTATACCGAATGGAATCCGACATAACTCAAATGGGTTTGAAATTTGAGGATTACTTGAAGCATCTGAATAAGACAAAAGAAGATCTGAAGAAAGATTTCCGGGTGGACGCCGAAAAGAAAGCCAAGCTCGCGCTTATCCTAAACGAAATAGCCAAAGAAGAAAAAATACAAGCAGACAAAGAGCAGGTGGCGCAAGAAGTCGCAATGATTTTGGAACACTACAAAGATGCTGACCCGGAAAGAGCGCAAATGCATGCTGAGAATGTGTTAACCAACGAAAAAATCTTCCAGTTTTTGGAAACTTTGTAAAAATTTGTTATAATACTAGTATGTTAATCCCCACAGTAATTGAAAAAAGTCAGTTTGGAGAACGAGCTTATGATATCTACTCTCGCCTTTTGCGCGAGCGAATTGTTTTCTTGGCTGGACCCATTGATGACAACACCGCCAACATCGTCATCGCCCAGCTTCTATTCCTTGAATCCGAAGATGCTAAGAAAGATATTTACCTTTACATAAACTCCCCTGGCGGGTCTGTCACCTCTACCATGGCCATCGTCGACACGATGAACCATGTGCGTCCGGATATTTCCACATTTTGTGTCGGCTTAGCGGCTTCCGGCGCAGCCATCATTTTATCTGCCGGAAAAAAGGGCAAGAGATTCATCTTGCCGAATGCCGAAGTGATGATTCATCAGCCTATGGGCGGGGTGGAGGGTCAGGCAACGGATATTGCCATCACCGCCAAACATATCTTGAAAACCAGAGACAATTTAAATAAATTACTGGCAAAAAATACCAGTAAATCCCTCACCCAAGTGGAAAAAGACGTGGAGAGAGATTTCTTTATGGATGCCGACGAAGCCAAAAAATACGGCATCATTGACGAAATAGTCACCAAGTCCAAAACTCCGACATTAAAATAAAAGAATTATTTTTTACCTAGTTTGGCTTTTAATTCAGCTATTTCTTCTTCCATAACTAGAATTACATTTTTAAAATGACTCATATTTTTACAATCTTGCGCATCGGCACATTTTCTAAAAACCCCGTTCCTATCCATATAGTCTGTGGCAATAAGATGTTTTTTTTCTTTCGTTAATTTTTCTTCTAATTCCCTCATTCTATCAAAATCTCTTACATGTCTAAAATCTCCAAAAAGAAATGTGTTTACGTTCTTCTCAACAAACCTTCTAACAGCTGATGGTGGTTTAAATTTTTCCATAAAATCATACTTAGTTAGCTTTTTTAGCTAACTTAGATTCTAGCTCAGTTTTCTCAGCTTCTAATTTAGAAATTACCTTCTCCCAATAATCTTTATTTTTAAAAACAATAGTACCATGACCTCCATAATTGACCTCATTGCTAGCCACAAAAAGACTATTGAGCGCTCCCCTGGCATCAGCCAGCTCTTTTTCTATTTTTTCCAATCTATCAAAAATTTGCACAGTTTCAAATGTTCCACCCATTTTGTCATTTGCAAAACGCCCCAAACCTATTTTAACTTTAAGTTTTAAGGGTAATTTTTTATATAGATCTTTTGAGTTTGATAAACTTTCTAAATTCATATTTTTATATTTAACTTATTAATAGTCTCATTATACTACAAAGTACACAATATTTAAAGTATCTTCAAGATACATTCAATCTTGATGTGTCCCATGCCCATATAGACAAAAAATGAGTAATCTGTTATACTAAAAATGTTGAATTTTAGAAATTTATTTTGTTTAATTTACGGCGGTTTGCAGGAATATCCCATATATTATGAAGTGTTTCAGTAAAAATTTTAAAATCTTTAATTTTGAGGAAGGGAAAACTAAAATATAGTGGCTTGTTCTTGTAGGCTGACACAAAGCTTATGAGTATAATAATAATTTTAATCGGAGTCGGAGTACTCTTTTTAGGTGTGGGCATCGGCTACTATTTACGTCTGATTATCGCTCTCGGGAAGAGAAGGTCTATCGAAATAGACATCAAGCAGATGATGGTCGGCGCTAAAGAAGAAGCGCAAAAGATAGTGGATGAAGCCAAGAAAACTTCCGAGACGAAATTGGCAGAACTTCGCGAAGAAGAAAAGAAAAAAGAGCATGAGTTTAAAGAAACGGAAAAAAGACTTATAAAAAAAGATGAGTTTCTAGACACGCGGCAGATTGAAGTGAATAAAGAAGTGGAAGACATCAAGCTAAAGGTGGAGGAAATAAAAAAGATTCAAGAGAGAGTTTCCAAGGTGGAAGCGGAAAAAATAGTGGAGCTGGAGCGAGTCGCCAAATTGACCGAAGTGGAAGCCAAAGACGAGCTTTTGAAAGACGTGGAGAAAAAATACGAAGAAGACATCTTGATAAAGATACAAAAATTAGAAAACAATAATGAGGAAAAATTAGACAGACGCGCCAAAGACATTTTGGCTACGTCCATCCAGCGCCTGTCTTCCAGCACCGCTTCGGAACTGATGACCACAGTAGTTTCTATTCCCAACAATGAAATCAAGGGTAAAATCATCGGGAAGGAAGGCAGAAATATTCGCGCTTTTGAGCGAGTAGCGGGAGTGGAGCTGATTGTGGACGACACTCCGG
>PMIU01000077.1 GCA_003157195.1 Candidatus Nomurabacteria bacterium | reverse complement strand
ATTTCTTTCAAATACATCTGAATGGAATCGTGCATGGACCCCTTGTTCAAATCTTTGTCGTTCAAATCAAGATCTAAATTTAGCAAGTTGCCACCCTCCAAGACATCAATGCCGGCCACAGAAAATTTATCATAAAGTTCATCCAGAAATAAAATATTGTTTTCGATGTCTGGAAAAGTTTTCAATATCTCGTCGTAGGTGATGAAGCCACGCTTTCTACCTTTTTCAATGATTCCATTTGCCAGGCGCTCCAAGATTTCGGCCTTTTTCTCAAATGAAGACAACTTCTTTGCCTTATCCTTTTTTGCAACTTTTTTGGTTACTTTTTTAACCTTTTTTGCAACTTTCTTTTTTACTATTTTTTTAATTTTTNNCGCGCAATCGTCCATTAAAGCGCGGCTACTTATTATTTAAACGACCATTTTTAATATTTTCTTTCTTTTTATTTAATTCATTTATTTCTTGCAAAATTCTTTTTCCAGTTTCTTCTTCCTTGGTCCCCCGAAGCTCCAACATCTTTTTGCTCAGTTCTTCATTGATATTTTCTTCTTCCAGGTTTAAAAACATTTCTTGAACACTTTTTTCCAATTTATCGTTGTTAGCGTAAAATACTTCCGCTTCAAATATTAAATCCTCTTTTGCATCTTTGTATTTTTCATAAACATTTCCGAGCTTCCCAAATATTGTTTCAAAATCTGTGATTGGCGTTGGGAGAGTTTTCTGCCACAGAGCAATACCCAATAACTTGCGTTCAATATAATCTTTTTTGCGCATTGTTTCTAGGCTTTCTTTCGCCTCTTTTATTTCCACATTTTCATATTTCAATTCTTGTTCAATTTTTTTCAAATCGTCCTGCAGGGCATCTTGCGGAATAGATGAAACATCGCTGATTTTTTTAATAAAATGCATTTTCTCTATTGAGCTTTCAAGCGCGTTCACAAACGGCAGTATCACGGTTTTTATTTCTCTACCCGCTTTGCGCATATCGCCATTACTATTTTTCAAAACTTTATTTAGAAGAAATTCTATAATGTGTTTGGAATTTTTTATCGCTTCTTTCCATGCCTCCGTACCACTCTTTCCTATCAAATCAGCTGGGTCAACCCCCTCTGGCATTTCTATCACTTTCACATCCATGCCGAGGGAAAGGGCTATTTTGCCCGCCCTGATAGTCGCATTAGCTCCTGCTTTGTCGGCGTCAAAAGCAAGCACGAGATTCCCTGACAAACGACGAATGAGACCTAAATTACTTACAACTTTTTCTTTAGAGATGGTAGAGTCGGATAAAGCTGTGCCTGAAGTAGCAACAGTATTATGATATCCTGCTTGGTGCGACAAGATCAAATCCATCTGGCCTTCCACTAAAATGGAAAAATTGTTCTTGCGTATCGAATCTTTAGCTTTGTCTATGCCATAGAGCACGGCGTTTTTGCTGAAAATGGGTGTTTCCGGACTGTTTAAGTACTTTGCTGATTTTCCATCGTCTTCAAATATTCTGCCGGAAAAAGCAATCACTCGTCCACTGGAATCATTAATTGGAAACATTATCCGGCCGCGGAATCTGTCGTAATAGCCTTTCTCTGTTTTTTTAATGAGTCCAGCTTTTTCTAGTTCTCCATCTGAAAATTTATTTTTTAGACTTTCATAGAGCAGTCTCCAGTCGTTTTTGATAAAACCAATTCTGAAATCTTTAACACTCTTTTCATTCAGTCCCCTGCTTTTTAAGTATCTCAGAACTTCTTCGTTTTTGATCAAATTATTTTCAAAAAACAAAGTTGCTTCTTCCATTACCCTGTACAATTTCTCTTTTTCACTTTCGGCTTCTTTCATCTCTCGCGTATAAACCTCAAGTTGCACTCCGGCTCTGTCAGCTAAAAGTTTCAGCGCTCCCTTGAAATCAAGCCCCTCAAACTCTTCAACGAAAGTAAAAATGTCTCCCGAAGCTCCACAACCGAAACAATAGTATGTGCCCCGGTCAGTGGAGATGAAAAAAGATGGTGTTTTTTCATTATGAAAAGGACACCGAGCCTTCAAGTTCGCGCCAGACTTCTCAAGCTTTATGTAAGAAGAGACTACTTCTTCAATTGATAGCCTCTCCTTAATTTTTTCAACGGGTGAATTCATAATTATTTTGTAAACTTAAGGGTGGAAAGAATCTTAGCAACCGTCTGATTATCAGTATAAATCTGATTGAAGTCAGTATAGCTTACGACAACTGGATTTAATGGATAATTAATACAATAGAAATGGTTATATTTATTCTCCTTAAAACTTTTCACGGTCAAAACTAAGGTCTTATACCCGCCAAATTGTATTTTAGTACTTGAATCAATTTTATCGTCAGGACTAAATGTCATTTCTCCACAGGGTCTTTCATTCCAATCATAGTCGTTACCAACCACTTTTGTAATTTTATTATCATAGATACTTATATTTAAATAATTATCTCCATTCTCAGACAAACCTAATTGTAAGTTTTCGAGAGAACTTGGTTGCGTACCGCTGTTAAATATCTCAGGACCATTAACAAAAAATGCCATATTACTTGGATAATCAAATTTGAAACCGTATTTTGTATTTGCATAAGTTTTCCAATTTGAAGTTTTATCTAGAAAAGTTTTGGGAACTTGCTGAACAACTGGTTGCTGTTTTGGTTTCAAGGCAAAATACCCACCAATAATAATGACTATAATTAGTATAATAATAATAATAAGAATTTTTGTGTTATTTTTCATATTATTTTTTTAAATTGTTAGTAATTTCGCTTGACATTTTGTTTGTATTTGCTATAATTGAGCTATTCATAAGAAAATGCACTTCGCAGTCTTCGTGTCTGCGCGGTGCATTTTCATTTCAGACCAACCTTTCTGTTTAGGTTACTCATATAATTTATCTTCTCCTTGGCTTCTTTTTTCAATAACTTTGAACAGGTTTTATGATACGGACTCAGCACCATTTCTAACTTTTCGTTTTCATACAAATATCTAATGAGTGAGTAAAAATCTCCATCACTCGTCACAATAATTGCTTTGTTGTAATTATCTTTTTCAAGAATGGCATGCAATACTAAGTCCGCATCACAGTTCCCTTTCGCCTTTCCTTCCCCATCAAGAATTATTGGCTTGAATACTAGAATGTAACCTGCTTTTTGTAGATTGGAATATAAGTCTTGGTTTGTCTGAATAAATCCGATAAAGAGATATGCTGTGGTAACATTGTATTTTTCTTTTAGATATACTCTGAATTTTTTCCAATCCAAATCCCAGCCGAGAGACTTTATTCCGAGGTGGACATTTTGAGCGTCTATAAAAGCGTAATTATTTTGCTTGTTTGACATATGCCTTCTACCCATTATACACTTTATTAACAATGGCTTCGGCCTCCAAGAAACCCCAATAGGGGGTTTTGTTATTTTTCTAAAACAACTTTACTTTTAAACCCAGTTCCGGCTGGAATGAGTCTTCCGATGATTACATTTTCCTTTAAGCCTCGTAGAGAATCCACTCCGCCTTTAATGGCGTTTTCGATGAGCACGCGGTTGGTGTTTTGGAATGATGCCGCCGAGAGCCAAGATTTGGTTCGGAGTGATACTTCAGTAATACCTAGCACCACTATTTCCGCTGTGGCCTTTTTCATATTCAAGTCTTCAACTCTGAAATTTTCTTCGATGAAAGCCGTATTTTCCACGATGTCTCCGGTGGAGAAATTGGTTTCTCCGGCATCTTTTATCTTTCGGCGGGAGAACATTTGGCGAATGATTATTTCTGTATGCTTCCTGGAAATAGAAGCACTTTGCAATTCATAGACTTTGTTTATTTCCTGAATTATATATTCCTCAACCAACTCTTTGCTTCCTAGCTTGAACATCTCGGCGATATCGGCGGAACCATCAGTCAAAAGCTGGCCTTTCTTGACGGAATCCCCCGCTTTCACAATCGGCGTTCGGCGGAAAGCTACGAGATATTCCATTTCATTCTTTTTTCCATCTTCTTTGCTATCCGATAAAACTTTGATTATCTTTTCTTTGCCGTCTTTGGCTGCTATTGAGATAACTTCTCCGTCGGTTTCGGAAATAATGGCCGGATTTTTGGGAATGCGTCTTTCGAATATTTCTTCAACACGAGGCAGACCTGTAGTGATGTCTGTCCCCGCAACGCCTCCGGCATGGAAAGTACGAAGCGTCAGCTGAGTACCCGGCTCGCCGATAGCCTGCGCGGCGATAATACCAACAGCCTCACCTTCTTTCACTAAGTGATTTCTGCCCAAATCAAGCCCATAACACTGCACGCAGAGACCATGTACGGTTTTGCAGGTGAGCGGAGAACGAACGAAAACTTCCGTAAAACCAGCTCCTTCGATATTGTAAGCTTCTTCTTTGGTCACCAAAAATCCTCTCTTGTAAACTACTTTACCATTTTCATCTTTCAAATCGGCAGCCAGCACTCGTCCACGGATATTTTTGGAAAGTGGAATTTCCATTCCGGAAATATTCTCGCGCGAAACCATTTTTCCCTCGCGAGTTCCGCAGTCTTCTTCAGTGATAACGACATCTTGGGCCACATCTACTAATCTTCGAGTCAAATATCCGGCCTTGGCAGTGTTGAGCGCGGTGTCGGATGCGCCTTTTCGAGCACCGTGCGTAATAACGNNACAAGGAATAATCGGAAATTCCAATGTTTTTCCTTGGTTATTTTGAATGAGTCCAATCATACCAGTCATCTGCATTAGGGATGACATCGTGCCTCTCGCCTTGGAAGTAAACAGGTCGTAAGTAGAACCGGTTTTGTCGAGAGTTTTTGGCAAAACTTTTTCCAAATCTTTCTTTGTATGGGTCCAGATTTCAATAATTTTCTGATATTTTTCTTCTTCTGACAGAAGACCTTCGCTCCATTCTGACAATATTTGTTCTTCCAGTTTTTTACCTTCCGCGATTATTTTCGGCTTTTCAGGAGACACGGAAACATTGTCCAATCCCCAAGTGGTGCCGGAAACAGTGGAATATTTGAAGCCGAAGGCTTTGATTTTGTCCAGAATCGCCGGAGTGCTATCCACCCCACAGTGCACAATAAGCTCGTCTAGAAGCGCAATCAATCTGTCCTGAGTCATCTCATCGTTCATATAAGAAAAGTCATTCGGTAAGATGCTGTTGAAGAGAAGCTTCCCGACGGAAGTCTCAAAAACTCCTCCGTCAAATTTTCTGTATTTATGTGAATCGGTCGCCAGAACTTTGACCTTGGCACGCAAAGTTATAATTCCATAATCATAAGCAGTAATAGCGGTATTAGGACTAGAAAAATATTTGCCTTCACCGAGTTCCCCATCCACTGATTTGGTCATCCAATAACTACCAAGCACC
>PMIU01000082.1 GCA_003157195.1 Candidatus Nomurabacteria bacterium | reverse complement strand
ACCACTTAAAAGCGATTCCAACAAATCTTCCTGTGTCGATTCGACAGGATTAAATATTACTATTAATAAGCCACTCGGTTCGTCTACCGCGTGCAAATAAATATATGGTATTAGCAATAGTTATAATTTTTATCTATTTCATTCCAGCGATTAACGCCTACAGCAACAAGAAAAACAACAGATCATCAGTTTTAGTGATTAATATTTTTCTTGGGTGGACACTCATCGGGTGGGTGGTAGCACTGGCCATGTCTGCCGGTAAGGACAAAGAAATTCCTGTTATTGTTCAGAACAAAACCACTACTGCCCATGAACTTGAAAAGCTTGCCGAACTGAAGGAAAAAGGCATAATCAACCAAGATGAGTTTGAAAAACAAAAACAGAAAATTCTTGCGAAATAATATGAAAACAAAAATTCTTACAATTGTCACACTGATCCTGCTTCTGCTTGGAGCAACACCATCTCTTGCAGATTACGGGATTCAAACAAAAACATCAGGATGTGTCGCAAATCAGGTCCTGCCTGATCCGTCTTGCACGCCGGGCGCGGTTTTAACCACCGATACGAAAGTAATTTGTGTTGTTGGTTACACTAAAACTGTTCGCAATGTTTCTACCGCAACCAAGAAAAAAGTTTTTCAAGAGTATGGTATTCCATGGTCAACACGATCTAATTATGAAGTGGATCATTTGATCAGCCTCGAGTTGGGTGGCAGTAACGATATTTCAAATCTTTTCCCTGAATCGCATTTGATTAAAAATAATTCGTTTACCAAAGATTCGTTTGAAAATTATTTGCACAAACAAGTCTGTGCAAATAAAATCTCAATTTTAGATGCGCAGTACGAAATTGCTACTGATTGGGTGACTTATAATACCGCACGGTTGAATCTAACTAAAACCTCAACCGTTAAAACGAGTCCATCAATATTACCAAAAACTGAAACATTTCCTGTGCTTGTGCCACAAGTTGTAACACCCCCTGTGTCTACGCCAGTGACCCCAACGACAACAACGATCGTTCAGCCCACTGTTTCCAATCCCCAAACTCCAACTACTTCCACATCTGAGCCGGCAGTTAAAAAAAGCACCACAGGAATATGTCACGCAATTGGTACCACTTATTACGTAAGAACGACAAATTATACTGCGTACGCATCTATTGCTGACTGTCTTGCGAGCGGTGGGCGACTTCCAGCTAAATAATTTTAGCGGTTGCTCCACCTAGTGGAGCGAATATATGCTTTAAAATATAGATATTTTTCACTGCACATGTGCAGTGAACCTGAGGTTCCTTTTACCACCCGCCCTGGTCCCCGGCCATCTTATACCAGTTATATTTAGACGGTTGCTTATTAACGAAATAATTATTTCTATTAATTCCCATCTTTTCAAGATCTTCTCTAACAATCTGAAAAACCCCACACTCTGGTTTTTGTGCAATTTGGATAGCCTGAGTCAGCGCGTCAACCAAGTCGTTATTTCTTGTAGGATCAAAATGAATTAATTGAGAAATAAGGTCATCATTTTTTAGAAATAACACCATACCTCTTTCAATAAATGCTGAAACAGCAACCAACCTCTCGGCTTTTCCTTTCCCATGTACAGGAAATTCTCTAGCATCAATGCCTTCTTTTTTCAGGAGGGTTACAATCGCGCCTTGAAATCCGACGATTTCAACATAGACAGGCAATGACCTTAATGGGTCGTAACTTCTTGCAAGACCAGCCAAAAAAGCGACCAACTCAACATGTTCAACGTGTTTCTTGTAGACAGCGTCAACATACATAAATCTTTGCCCATTATCTTCCCAGACTGAAAGAACAACAATGCCACTATCACAGGAATTTGGATTAGCCGTTGCCGCCGGATCAACAGAAATGAATCGATCAACAAGACGTCCTTTACGGAGAATACTTGGGTCATAATATTTTATATGACTCGATTTGATAATTTGGTTTTCTTCCGCTGAAGTATCAAGCAAATATTCAATATTCCAAATATATTCAGGAATTCCTTTTCGCAATCTTTCCTCTTCAACTGCTTCCTTCGTTTTATGACGAGTGTTCCAAAGGGGTATGTCATTTTTATCTATAATCGGAGTCATCATTGCTACCCCAGTTAATAATCCATCCTCGATTTCTTTTTTCAGCCGTGAAAAAACCGAGTCGTCATGAAGCGGGGTACCAATAAAAAAACATCTGGCAAAGTCCGCTCCAGCAGGCATCAACTCACTCTTAAACCAAGTATATAGTTTATCTCGGGATTCTTGCGTTCTGACTGTATCAAGACTTTCCATATCATCGCAGATAATCAGCTCCGGTCTTCGTTCATTATTTTTAAGCCCCCTAGGATTCTGGTCATTAGAAAGAATCTGAATATACGCATTATATTTCGGCAGGTAAATTATGTACGAGTTCCATGGGCCTGGTGATTCTTTGAATGGCCCTAAATCTCTTTTCAACAATCCACTTTCAAAATTGATTTTAATGTTTCTCAAAATCTGTTCCGCTCTGGCCATGGTTTGAGTAACGATTAGAATATTTTTTATTTCCAGTTTTCCAATAATCGCCCAGATGGGGAAAAACTCGGAAAGAATTGTTGACTTGCCTGAATTTCTAAAACCAGCCACCAGAAATGTGGAAATATTTTTATCTTCCGCATTCTTAATCCATTGTCTGTGAAAATCGGCGAATGGATAACTCAGCTGTTTGGCAAAGTAGATTTTAATAAACAGCATAAAACTTTTTCGGACAGCGGAAATTCTGTATTTTGGAATTTTAACAATTTCATCAATCGTTAATGTTTCTCTGATTTTATTTTTCATCTTTACTGTTCGTTTCTTCCGTCATCTTTTTAACCACCTCATCAAGAAGTTGGTTTTCTTCTGGTGACAACGGAAGATCGCGCGAAATATGATTATTAATATCGATTTTTGATTTATAGGCTGGATGTCTGCTTTTAAGCCAGTAAGTTGTCGCAGACAGATTCCGATTTTTTATTTCCGCCAATAATTGACCCTCCGCCACATCGTTTACAAGTTCAATTCCTTCATAAATTGCCTTATCAACTTTTTCCTTAAACTTTTCATCTTTTATCCAGCGGTAGTAGGTGGCACGACTTATGCCAGTCTGACTGCAAACGGCTTGAATAATTGGTGTGGTCTTAAGTTTCTCAAGCAATAATTTTTTAAGATTTTCCTTCATATTTTTATCGGCTTGATTCCCGTTAATTTAGTTAATCGATTTAGAATTACAGCCGTATATATTTCGGACTTTTCCATCAAACGGAATTTTCGACCAAGTTTAATCGCGGCCGCAGCACTACTACCACTGCCGCCAAAGGGTTCGAGCACCAGATCTCCACGCTTCGTTAAAACTTTGAGGTAAGGAATGAGAACCGGAAGCGGCTTGGTGCCAAAAATAATTGACTGACCGGAACTTTTTTGATCTGCGGCAATGTGCTCAATAAAATCAGTGGGACAAATTTTTTTACCCTTTTCGTATCCCTCCCATGTTGGTTTTCCAGCGGTGGCAAATAAGGCACTCTCATATTCTTCTTGGAAAAGCGGTTCATTTTCTGGATCAATATTGAGTTCAACTTTGCCGGAAGTTCCAACGACAGCGATGTCGCTCTTGTTGAAAAATTTATATTTTGCGCTAAATCCTTGGACTCTGTTCGGTACATGCCAGATTATGGTGTTTCGATATTTCCAATATTTTTCCAACTCATTCCAAATCGTTCGTAGATTTTTTGGATTCTCAAAGATGATGATTGAAAAATCCGGCTTCTGTACTTTATTTACATTAGCCATCCAAAGTTCAGTGAAGTTGTCCGGTAATGTTTCAGTGCCGAGATAGGTGCGATCACGTTTTAGACCAAAACCCTGAGTTGTCTCACCGTGCTTTTTCTTGCCGACTAAATAATTTAGTAAATAAGGAGGATCGGTCAGGCACAGATCGGCCTTCTCGCCATCCATAAGGGTAAGCATGTCGGCTTCTTCCATACTATTGCCACACATCACAATCCCGTGATCCTCGAACTTAAATCTATCGCCCTTTTTGATGTTTATATTTTTGATATCCAATTTATCTAATTCTTTTTGGAGGTCAAAAACTTCCGGATTTTCTTCGGTTGGAAAAATCTCGTCGATTTCTTCGCTTGAAAATCCGATGCCCGCCAAGAATTTTTCATCAAACTGGGCAAGGAGATTCAAATCAAATTCCCCAACATTTTTATTTAAACGAATATTGAGTTCCTTTTCTTTTTCAATATCGGAGATGGTGACATAGACGGCAGGTATTTCTGTATAATTTAATTTCTCTGCGACAACTGCCCTGAAATGACCTCCAATGAGGATATTTTTACGATCCGGAGCGTCGTTTAAAACTACCGGATCGACAATTCCGAATTTAGTTATAGATTCCGTAAGTTGATCCTCGGCATCTTTTGATTGCTTCCGAGGATTATACTCGGACTTTTTAATTTCACTAATAGGAACATACACAACTTTTAGATTTTTATTAATGTTATTCATATTTTTTATTTTAATTAATTAGTTTGATAATAAAACGGCTTTTTCATCGACCAACGAAAAAAGCCGCTTATCAATAATGCCAACCTTTCGGTTATTAGCATCATTGATAAACGGCTTCATGTTTCCCCGGCGAACCAAGGAACTCGTTATCCAAATATCAATACCACAAAAACTTTATTAACTTATATCTGAATTATATTACTCTATAAATTTTTTGCAAATTACGCTGTGGATTAATTTACAGCCTTGAAGCAGAATGCTTTGAATTTATGATTTTCGGTTTAATTTCTTGGATATTTTTAAGCGTAAAAAGTTTTTTGACCTTATTTTCATCAAGTTTGCCATTTGTCGTAAAAACACCACTTGCTGTGGCAACAGGATGGTCAATATTATCTCTATTTCCGATGCACAGTCTCTTTTCTCCGTCAGCCCCAGTTTCAGTCCAAACATGCTCATTTATGGTTAATTGGCAAGCTGAATTTTTGCATTTTCCGTTTACGACAAAATCAAAATCCTCTATGCCAATATTATATATTTTTTCTGAATCCATCTTGGAAATTCGTTTACATCCCGGACAAAATACTTTTACTGATCCCATTAAGTTATTATTTTTTTCTTGCATTGTTGAATTATACACTAAATGAGACAGGGTGAAATCCGCCAAAAGTGTCTCATTTGTCTTGTTTGTATATAAAATATGGATCTTTTGAAATTGAAATGAGACACTGTCTCTTAAAATGAATATAAATTTCTCCAAAATCGGCATTTGATCTGGAAATTGACCCTATGCGAGTGGGTCACTTTAGGGCTTGGAAAATTTCCCAAAAAGGCTTATACTGCTTGGTATACCCATGTCCGAGACGCGAATGGGGCACCCTATGATTATTTTGATAAGTATCGCGGCGTTGATTTCCACTTTTCTGGGTGGAATGTTTGCTTTGCGTTTCAAAGATAAACTGCATTTGATTTTAGGCTTCTCGGCCGGAGCAATCATCGGTGTCGCCTTTTTCGATTTATTGCCGGAAGCTATAAACCTCGGTAGCGCGAATTATAGTATTTCATACATCACTTCTGTCGTTGCCCTAGGCTTTATTGTTTATACAATTTTAGACAGATTTGTTTTCTTTCATTCGCACGACCAGGAAGAAGGCGCCGCAAGAAAAATAAACGAAAGGGGAATATTGGGAGCTGGAAGTTTGTCTGCTCACAGTTTGCTCGACGGCGTGGCCATGGGTTTGGCTTTTCAGGTGTCCGCGGCTGTGGGAGTGATAGTGGCGACGGCAGTGCTAGTGCACGATTTCTCCGACGGCATAAATACCGTCAATATGATATTGAAGAATTCCGGCACACGCAGACAAGCCTTTAAATGGCTTTTAATTGATGCGTTCGCGCCGGTTTTGGGAGTAATTTCTACTTTATTTTTTTCCGTTTCGGAAACAACCTTAGGCGTAATTCTGGCCATTTTTGCAGGGTTTTTCCTGTATATTGGAGCGTCGGACCTCTTGCCGGAGAGCCATCATAGCCATCCGACAGCGTGGACGACTTTTGCCACAGTTTTAGGCGTGGCAGTTTTATATGGGGCGATACACTTGGCAAGTATTTAGTATTTCCAAGAATCATCTGCGCCGGGATTTTGCGCTCCATGAACTTCAAAGTGTAGGTGAGGGCCGGTGGAGTGGCCGGTAGAACCGACATAGCCGATAACTTCACCCTGATAGACTTGGTCTCCGGTGTGAGTGGCCAGTTTTGATTGGTGAGCATAAACGGTTTGCGTGCCGTTCGGATGGTTGATGATTACAACATTGCCGAATCCGCCATTGTATCCGCCTCTGGCAAGGAGAACTACGCCGGCAGCTGCGGCATGAATCGGAGTCCCTTTGGCTATCGCCAAGTCCACCGCGTTTTTGTCATGAATACCTTGGCTCAATCTGTACCCCGGAACAGGGTCGATAAAGTATCCGGCGAGGTTCTGCACAGGGTGCTCTACGTAATATTGTTTGTCTTTGGCTATACTTGCGCCCAGGTCTTTGGCAGGGATAGGTTTGTCATTTTCCTGGGAAACTTCAGCGTTTGGAATGATAAGCGTGTCGCCAACAACGAGTGGAGTATTCAGAGCAATGTCGTTATTTTGAACAATGTCATTTATATTAACTTTATAAAGCTTAGCAATGCTTTGAAGGGAATCTTTTGCTTTAACCGTATATTCAATGCCGGAAATAGGTAGAATCAGAAGCACGTCTCCGGGGGTCAGCTTGTCTCCCTTTTTCATGTTGTTGGCAGTCAGGATAGTATTGACCGAAACGCCAAACATATCAGCTATTTGAGAAATGGAATCTCCGGCCCGAACCACATAGACACTTGTGTCATTCACAGAAGGGGAAGGAGCGTCTGTGCCGTCCGAGACGCCCATCGGGCCCGTCGCCGGCTGGATAGCGTTGTCGGCAACGATATTAGGACTTTGGCTTGCACTTGCTATCAAATTACTTGTATTGGTTGTGCTGTCTTTTTTGGTGCTTTTCTGGTCGCTCTTACTTTGTTTATTTTGCAAAACCGAAGCAGAAGAAACCCTGGCTTCCAGGGAAAGCTCAGGGTTTTGAGAGTTGCTGTCGTGCTGTTCGGTTTTTACTGCGTCTTTGCCCGAATTGGCACCTTCGGCATAGGCACTATCGCCGACAAAAAGGGAAGAAAGGAAGTTTGCTTCCACCACCCGCAGGGGTACCAAAAGAACCCCAAACAGAAGGAAGTGCGCCAAGACGGATCTTAGTATTTTATTTGAGTTTTTTATAAAACAAACTAAATGTCGCGAGATTTCCTTCTCAACCCTTATAAAACAAGGGCAGAATCGCAGGACGACCTATTAAGTTCTGCAAACTAAGGTTCTCACGAAGGTTACTGTCGGCTCCATCTTTCGGTCAATTCGTACCGGACTTCTCCTCAGGGCTTTGCCCAGTAGTGAGGTTTCCTCTACTTCTGGGTACGGGAACAGAATAGCGCAAAAACAGCCAAAAGTCAATCTGGCAAGGGGAGGGTGTGGATAACCCAGAACCAGAGCAAAGCTCGGTACTGGGCAGGCCCTCATAGAAAAATTTGATCCCGTTAGAGGCAGAGGGTCGCTGCGAAACCTCGCGGTCTCTAATGGGATTGACAGACTATCTTAACAGCTGTATAATTAAGTTACTTTTCACATAAAAGCAAAATAGTTATATAATCCAAGTAAGTTATTAATAATTAAGGTCGTGGAAATTTATTAGAAACATAATAATGAAAAAAATATGATAACAGAATTGTTAAATATAAATTTGGTTAAGGAGTTAGGCCTGGATTCAATGCCTGTAGAAAAAAAGAATCTTTTAATAAATCAAATGACGGAGGTCGTGGAGAATAGAATAAACTTAGAAGTTTTATCTACTTTAACAGAAGAAGACAAAAAAGAACTGGATAAAGTCCTCGACTCTGATGGAGATATGATTGCATTTTTGAGAGACAAGATAGCAAACTTTGATTTAATGGTGGCCGAGACAATTGCGAACTTTAAAAAAGAAGTTCTAGAAATGCAACAACCAATGGTCGCAGTTAAATAATTTTTAATATTTATGAACATGGAAAAACCACAAAAAAGTGAAACGGAAAAATTTCCTAAGGGTACGGTCCTTGACCAATATGGCAATCCGTATGGAGAAGATAATCTTCCTGAGGATAATGATACTCAAGAGAAATTTGAATCTGTGCCAACCGTAAAAACTGAAAGGGGAATGCAAAAAGAAACAAAAGTAGATATCGCTTCTAAACTCAAAACAGCTACAGAGAAAGTACACGGTCTAAATGAAAAATATAAGTCTGAAGCTCAAAGAGAGCAGAAAGCTATTTGTTATAGTCAATTAGAACAAGCACAAAAGGAACTTCGGGCACTCCAAGAAAAAATGGATACCATGCCTCCAGAATCAGAGCTAGATAAAAAAGTTGCCAAACTTCAAGCCCTTAAGGATAAAATTAAGAAGCTAAATGATAAATATCTTACTGAAATGCAAAAAGAGCAGAAAGCTATTTGGTATAGTCAGCTGGAACAGGCGCAAAAGGAATATAATAAACTCGAAGAAGAGCTTGATTCTATGCGGAGTGAGATAAAAAAAACACCAGAACCTGCTACGACTGAACCCACCCCTCCGACACCAGAACCCGTGCCACCTACTACGCCAGAACCAACACCACCACTAGAACCTACACCTGTGCCCCCTACGCCGGAACCTGTGCCCCCTACGCCTCCAACACCTGAACCAGTGCCACCAGTTGTACCACCGACACCAGAGCCAACACCGTGGACACCAGAAGATGTGAAGAAACTTGGAGAATTAAGAGATCAATATCTAAAGGCAAAAAGATTGCGTGGAAATGTATTTAGGGGAGGACTCGGGGGATTTTTCAAAAGAAAATTAAACTTCGGCGCAGAAGAAATGAAATTCGGCGGGAAGGAAGGCGCCCTGGAGCTGGAAGAAGTTAGAAAAGAATATCAAGAGATACTTTCTCGTTATAGAAAAGCAGAGTTGAACAGACTTCAGAATGATCTAGAAACAAGACTTCAAGCTGGAACAATAACCCCAGCAGAATGTAATGCGGAAATGCAAACTCGGGTTGTTGGTCTATTGGGCGAAGAACAGACAAATGTTGATACACGTTCAGTACAGGGTATTGAGAAAAATATTTGTGAAAAAATGAAAACAAAATGGCGCCAGCTCGGCAAAACTCGCTTAATCGCAGGCGCACTGCTTGGAGGAGCAGCAATAGCTACCGTGGGGACTGTTGTAGGTGCGGGAATTGTTGGTACAAGAGCCGCTATGGGGGGCGTAGGCACATATGTCGGAGTAGAAGCCGGACTTGAAAGATTCTCTAAATTAGTTGGACATAAAGGATTGATTAATGAAATAAATAGAGACATAAAGAAAAACAGTATTTATAATTTGGATTTGGAAAAAACATTAGATACACAGATAGCTAAAATTTCAGTCGAGGATATAAAGAAGGAAGCTGCCAGACTAAGGATGCTTCAGGTTGAAAAGGGTGTTTCTGCGGACAATCTTCAGACGTTCGGAGAAAGCGGATATATCGCGTCAAGAATAATAAAGAAGGACAATGAACTGGCTGCACAAGAAGCCATGAATACTTTAGCCAAAGGAAATCCAGCATTGAAATTTGCGGATAATCTGTCTGACAGGCTTGCGCTAGAAGTTAATTCTTCTAATGAAATGGTTGAATCAGAAGTTGATCGAGAAAGAAAAAAGAAAATGTTTAGAAAGACAACGGCTGTTTTGGCAGGTGGAGCTGTCGGTTGGCTCATTGGCGGAAAATTATTTAATAAAGTAGAATTGCCTAAACCTCCAGTTCCACCTCATTTCACTCCTCCCGCACCAATAGTTCCACACTTTCTTAATCATGCCGTTACTTCAGGTGAAAATACTTGGAAAATTATTGAACACACCCTGGATTCCCATAATTCTATGGCAGGGTTAAGCGAAGGAGCGAGAACCCATATGATTGATGCGTTAAAAGATAAGTTTGACGCAATGTCTCCAACACAACTAAAAGCTCTTGGTTTTTCAAGCGGAGACGCAAATCTTCTATACACTACCGACTCATTAAACATGGCCGGTATAGTAGAAGACCCTGGCACAGTTACGCATGCTCTTTTTGAAGCACAAAATCTTTCAACCAGTGCATTGACCGAAATAGTTAAACACAACCATGAAATAGCCAGGTGGCTCGCCGAGCATCGTCAAGAATTAACTACACCATTAAACAGCGATAAGATAGGAGAAATTTTAAGAGCTGCGGGAATGTAAAGCTTAATTATAGAATACAAAAAATAGTCCCAATATCGGGACTATTTTTTGAGTGTGCTATATTGTATTGATGGACGAGCATCTGAAAGGCTTAAATAAAGAGCAAAAAGAGGCGGCTTTGCATGTGGCGGGGCCTCTTTTGATTGTGGCCGGGGCTGGAGCGGGGAAAACCAAAACCATCACCCACCGAATCGTAAATCTTATTAAAAATGGCGTTGCTCCAGAGAAAATTTTGGCAGTGACTTTCACCAACAAGGCGGCCAAGGAAATGCGTGAGCGCATAATTGCGGAAATTGAGAAAAATGCCAAAGGTCAGGAAAAAATTCCTTTCGTTTCCACTTTTCATTCGCTCGGAGTTTACATTATCAAAGAAAATGCTCGGCTTTTGGGGCTGACGAAGTATTTCACAATCTTGGATGAGGGCGATACAACCTCGATGATAAAAGAAATAATGAAAGAAAATGGTATTGACCCGAAACAGTACGACCCAAAGAAAATAAAAAATATAATTTCACGCGAAAAAGGAAAATTTATATATTTGGCAGATTACACGGAGAGGGAAGGAGCGGGAACAATGGCAAAAATAGTCGCGCAGATTTGGAATTTGTACGAAAAGCAAAAGATGAAAGAGAACTCGCTGGATTTTGACGACTTGCTTTTAAAAGCCACAAAACTCTTGAAAGACAATGCTGAAATACGGAAAATTTATCAGGAGAAATGGGAATATATTCACATAGACGAATATCAGGACACCAACGAAGTGCAGTATCTGATGTCAAAATTACTTTCGGAAAACAATAAAAACATCTGCGTGGTGGGGGATGCAGATCAAAATATTTATTCTTGGCGGGGAGCGAATTTGAAAAATATTTTAAGTTTTGAAAAAGATTACCCGAATGCCAAAATAATTTTATTGGAACAAAATTATCGTTCCACAAAAAATATTTTGGAAGCGGCGAATGAAATAATTAAGAAAAATAAATACAGGCCGGACAAAAATTTATTTACCAACAATATCGTCGGCGAAAAAATAGGACTATATGAAGCGCTAGATGAAAACGACGAAGCGGATTTCGTAGCGACAAAGATCTTAGAAATTCTAGACGGGGAAGCGGGTTCTGCTTTTTCGGGGTCGCTATCTTGGGCTGGTACCCCAGCGCTGCTTCTCGACTCGTCAGTCTGCGAAACACCCCGCAAAAGCAAATCCGCTTCTCCGTCTGGCTCCCTCTCCTCTCCAGGAGAGGGTTGGGGTGAGGTAGCTGTCCTCTACCGCGCAAATTTCCAATCCCGCGCGCTCGAAGAAGCTATGCTTCGCTATAATATTCCATATCAGGTTTTGGGTGTGAAATTTTTCGAGAGAAAAGAAATCAAAGACACACTCGCGTACTTACGCGCGGCATTAAACCCGGATAGTTTGTCCGACGTAAAAAGAATAATAAATTTCCCGGCACGAGGCATCGGCAAGGTGACTTTGGTGAAAATTTTTGCAAATGATATGGAAAATTTGCCAATAAAAATGAGAATTAAAATAAATAATTTTTATGAAACGCTGGAAGAGATAAAAGAAAAAATAGAAAGTGAAAAAGTAAGTGCGGTGATAAAATTTGTGGTAAAAAAGTCCGGCATTGAGAGTGAGCTTTCGAGTGGCACCGAAGAAGATATGGAGAGGTTGGAAAATATAAAAGAGCTCGCAACCCTCGCTCTTAAATACGACAACCTCCAAAACGGTGCAGGTGTGGAAAAGCTTTTGGAAGACGCATCGCTCGCTTCGGACCAAGATAGTATTATGATTAACCAAGAAAAGAAAAAAGAAGTTAAGACCGTTAAGCTTATGACTGTACATGCGTCAAAAGGCCTTGAATTTAAATACGTTTTTGTCACCGGCTTGGAAGACGGGCTTTTCCCGCACGAACGGCACAACGAAACACAGACAGGTGAAGACAGAGAAGAAGAGCGCCGATTATTTTATGTAGCCATCACCCGCGCTAAAGAAAAATTATTTTTATCTTTTGCAAATTTCCGCACCATTTTCGGCTCGCGCAATATAAACGCGCCGTCAGAATTTATTTCGGATATTCCAGGAGATTTGTTTGAAAAAGAAGGGGAGAAGGGTTTATTAAAAACAATATATTTATGATATAGTTTCCTGTATGGAAAAGCTTCGTATATATGCAGAGTCTCTGCCCTTAACCTTTGGGTCCTGGATTATTTCTTTCACCGGTATTGCCATAATCAGAACATTCTTTGAGCAATACCCTGATTTCAGCAAGGGGCGTTTTGTGCTTATTGACCTACCGACCATCGTTCACTACGGCGTGTCTTATTTGGCCATTTCCTTGGGTCTTATGTGCATACTGATGTTTTTTGGCAAGATAAAAATACGCGAGGCCTTGGCCATCGGCATCTTGGGCTCCTCAATCATTTTATTGGCGCCGATCATTGACCTTGTCGCGGGAGGAATCGGCGGATATCAGATAAGTTATTTCTTTTTACCCCTTAAGGAATTATTTTTTAGTTTTCTGACTTTTTTTGGTTGGCACACCCACTCTGGCATAACCCTCGGCATTCAGATTGAAACAATTTTAGGAATTATCTTTTGCTATATTTACGTTCACGCTACGACAAAAAACATATACCGAGCAATCGGAGCGGCTATAGCATTTTATTGCCTGATATTTTTTATATTTTCCTTGCCATCGTTTGCCGTCTTGTTTGCAATACAACAAAATACGCCGATAAATACAATCGTGCAATCGGCATTTTCTTCGCATATTATTCAAAACAATATTCATCCGGCTTTTACCACCGACAATTTAGGATTGTTTGATTTGGCTTTTAATAAAATTATGATTGGGCTCAACACTCTCGTCGTGATGGTTGCCACCATATTTTTATTTTTCCTTGGAACGCGCAAGAAATTGCAGGTAATGATAAAAAACAGCCGGCCAGAGAGAATTTTTCATTTTTTTCTTTTATTTTTATTCGGTTCTGCATTAGTCCACACAACCTGGTTTGCAAATTGGGTTGATGTTCAGGTTTATATTTTGGCCTTCATTTCATTCATCTCTGCCTGGATGTTTTGTGTTTGTCAGAACGATATATATGACGAAGAAATAGACTCCATTTCAAACAAAGACCGCCCTTTTATTTCAAAAGATTTATCAAAAGACGATATGGAAATTGCGTCGAAAATATTTTTACTGTTCACTTTCCTCACAGCCTATGCAGCTAGTCACTATATGTTATTTTTTGTGAGTTTATTTTTATTTGTTTATTACATTTATTCCAATCCGCCACTTCGCCTGAAAAGATTCGTAATCATAAATTCATTCTTGGTCAGTCTGGCCTGCCTCTCGGTTATTCTCGCCGGATTTTTCTTGGTAAATAACGATAAAAGCATCTTGGCTTTTCCTCCCGCACTCGTCCTAGCTATTATTATATTTTTCACGGCCGTCACCAATATCCGTGATATCAAAGATTTTGAGGGGGATAAAGCTGATAACATAAAAACATTGCCTGTCTTGCTTGGATTAAATAAATCCAAAAAATTAATTGCCGGGATTATTTGTTTTTTCTTTCTTTTGATTCCTTGGTATTTTAATGCTCCGATATTGTTCATACCTTCCATTGTTGCCGTTATTTTTTCTTGGTATTTTATTACCGCAAAAAACTACGTAGAATGGAAAGGATTTATGGTATATATGGCCTATCTTGTTTTAATTATTGGGGTTTTTATATTCAAATAATCAAGTGGAGTACAGAGCAAAAAAATCATTGGGGCAAAATTTCTTGAAATCGGAACCTGCGTTGCGAGAGATAGTCAAGGCGGGAGAAATAAAATCGGATGATGTAATTTTGGAAATAGGCCCCGGCAAGGGCGCGCTGACCAAGAAGCTTTTAGAAAAAGCCAGTGTCGTTATTGCTGTGGAAAAAGATTACGAGCTTTTTGACTTTTTAAAAATGAAGTTTGAAAAAGAAATTGCGGAAAAAAAATTAGTTTTGTTGAATGAAGACATATTGGAATTCGACCCCCTCTTAATCTCCCCCTTGTCAGGGGGCGAGAAAACCAAATACAAAATAATAGCCAACATTCCTTACAACATCACCGGCACTATTTTAAAAAAGTTTTTGACCGCGGAACACCAGCCGGAGCGCATGGTGCTCATGGTGCAGCATGAGGTTGCCAAAAGAATCACCACCCCTAGCCCCTCCTCCGAAAGGAGGGGAGGGAAAGAGAGTTTACTTTCCATTTCCGTTAAGGCTTATGGCGAACCGTCCATGATAATGAAAGTGCCGGCAAGATACTTTTCTCCCGCACCCAAGGTTGACTCGGCGGTAATTTTAATCAAAAATATTTCGAGGAATAGATTCCTCCCCTCCTTGATTAAGGAGGGGGTAGGGGGTGGTAATTCAAAGGATTTTGAACAAAAATTCTGGGAAATAGTAAAAGCTGGCTTTGCGCATAAGAGAAAAAAACTTTCCGGCAACTTAAAAATGCTAAAAAACACAAATTTTGACCTAGGTCCGGAGCTGGGCAATAAAAGAGCAGAGGATTTGACTCTGGCAGACTGGCTATTGCTCGCTAAAAAATAATAAAGTGTTACAATTAACTCATTATTAAAAACATTTGGTTAAAACATAAAAAGAAAATTTGGGTTGCTCTAGCAGTCTTGTTTCTTGTTGTGCTTTTTTTAATAAAAACAGGGTTTACGTTTAAAAATTCCATCAGTTTTTCAAATAAGAAAGCTGGCTTGGCTTACGACAACACAATCACCTTGCAAGATGCGGTAAACAAAGATTCCGATGGCGACGGAGTGCCGGATTGGGAAGAAAGCCTGTATGGGCTCGACCCAACCAAGAAAGAAACTACCCCGGGCACACCAGATTCCGTGGCAATACAAAAATTGATAGCCCAAAACCAAACAGAGCAAGGACAGCCTTTGACTAAAGGGCCGGAAAATTTAACTCAAACAGCTAAATTCTCTCAGGATCTAATGGCCACCGTCACGACATTGAGCCAAAACGGAGGGATGGATCAGACAACGGCGAGCAGTTTGGGAGATTCGCTAGCTAGCCAAATACAAAATACTCCGGTAAGAAAAGTGTATGTACTTACTGACCTTAAAATATCAAAAGACGACACAGCTATTGCCGTAAAAAAATACGCCGACGCCTTAGCTGTAATTTTGCAAAAAAATCCTACAAAAAACACTATATTGGATATACTACAAAAATTTTCTGCTGACGCAAACAATGTGGACCCAAGCGTACTATCGCAACTTGATCCAAATATAAAACAAATAAATGGTTTTGTAAATGACATGTTAAAAATGACAGTGCCTGCATCTCTCGCATCTTTGCATTTAAACGTTTTAAACAGTTTTGAGAGGGTATTGGAAAATCTAAATGATGTTCAGCTTTATGATACTGATCCGGTCGTTGCTTTGGGCGGAATGACTAAATATAACCAAAATGCCACCACGCTCTTATCAGATGTGAACAATCTGGCCAGTGTTATTGATCAAAAATTGAAACCATAAAAGGGAAGATGTATAATGTAAGCAAGAAAATGACAAACGAAGATAAAAATCCCATAAGAAATCGCGAGGCATCAAAACGAGCCTCTATTTCTAACGGGACAAGATTAATCTCTGCTCTGCTAATTACTCTAATAATAGTCCCAGCTGTTTTGTTTTCCGCTCCCAAAAAAGTGCAGGCGCAATGGTACACTCTTGACGGATCAAATTTAATTGCAAATATATTCACAGGAAGTGAACAAGGCATAGAAACAGGTCATACTATCACAAATGCACTGGCAGAAATCCTTAAACAGACAATAATGGTTATCGAGAGGCGGCTCTTGCAGGAATTGACCAAAGGCATTACTGGCTGGATTAATACCGGCTTTCACGGCTCTCCGCTTTTCCTGACAAATTCCGATTCTTTCTTTCACGACATTGCCAAAACGGAAATTAAAACTATCGTCAGTGATTTCGGCTATGATCCAAATAGATTCCCTTATGGTCAAGATTTCGCCTTAAATGTGATAAACAGGTACAAAGCGGCGGCCGATGCAGACACGGCCTATTCTTTATCTGCGGTGATGAATCCACAAATGGCAACCAATTACCGAAACAATTTCAATGCCGGTGGGTGGAATGGATTTTTGATTAACACCCAATACCCGCAAAATAATTATCTGGGTTTCAATATGATGGCGACAGATCAGCTAGCCCGCCAGCTCCAAGGCACCACCCAAAACGCCGCGCAGAAAATAACCACCACATTAAATCAAGGGATGGGCTTTTTATCTCCCCAAAGTTGTCCAGCAAGTATAAACCCAGATTATAACAATGGAACAAATGAATTTCAAAAACCAACTTTTGTATATTCAGTACCATTGCCACCATCTGTAGATTGTAGCTCACAGACAACTGCTGTTAAAAACTGCCAAAATGAAGATACAATAGAAGGCGCCACACCTCCCGATTGTAGTAACCTTCAAACTCAACTAGATAACTGTAACACACAAAACCAAGGCATTATTGACACATGGACTCAAGGAGAAAAAACAGCCCAAGCTGATTTTAATGAAAAAAACACTTGTAAAAAAGCTGACGGCTCAAATGGCTTAGTAAACACCACCCCCGGCTCAGTGGCAGCTAATCAAATTTTTACCGCGCTCGGTGTAGACGTTAGCAAAAGCGCGCTCGGGTCAATGGTGGAAGGCAGTCTATCTGCTATTCTAAATACTTTAGTCAGTCACTTTTTAGATCAAGGTTTGAACGCTCTCGGTAGCGCAATAAACGGCAGTTCTTCAACGACAGATTCTTGGAGTTATCAAGGCAACACTTTGGTAACCAACACTGTCGCCGGAACAAATCCTGCCACAGGCGCCACTCTTTCCGTCAGCCCGGCGAGTGTTTCTATTTTCCCCGGTAATGCTGTAAACAACATTACTGTCAATGGGGGCACTCCCCCATACAATCTTCTAGGAACTTGTGATAATGGCCAGGCTGGATCAACGCCTAATGTAACTCGAGATGTTTGCATGGCAACCACCAGCGGAGCGGGAAGTTGGAACATCGCGGACCCGCAATTTGCAACCGTGTATGGGTCTGACGCAAACATAACCGTCATCGGTGTCGCCGCAGGAAACACTTCTGTGATAATTCAAGATTCTTCAGTGCCAGCTCAAACTATCACTCTGCCAATTATAATAACCACTACGGTACCATCAATAATTCCACCGGCAACAACAGTAGCTGATCCAGTGGGGGATTGCACTCTTCCTGGTGCTTCTCAGCCAACCCACAGCATAAAACAATCTGATTGTACAAATTTGAATGGCAACTTTAGCTCGACAGCAACGACGCCAAACACTAGCCCGCTTGGCGCTTGCACTGTCAACGGCACGCCAACCCAAAACATAACTCAAGACAACTGCGCGAATACCCCAGTGGGCGCTGGTACTTGGTCTCCGTACGGCACCTGCACGCAAAATGGATCAACCACAACCAACATCACAAAAGCTGCCTGCGGAACGGGCATAGGGATACAGTGGAATGCAAATTAATCCATCCACCCCGTCTTTTGATTACAAAATCCACCCCTCCCTCCTTCGCTAAAGCTACAGTGGGCAGGCAAGAGGGGAATAAATACAAAAAATGCAAAAAGATTTTGACCATAGTTATCCACACCACATCTTGACTTCTATATATAGTATAATATATACTTATGGGTATGAGTAATACTACAGTTATAAATTTTAATACTGACCCGAAAATAAAAAGGGAGCTAACCGAGACCGCGAATGAAATGGGGCTTACTCTTTCTAGTATTTTAAACAAGTTATCAAAAGATTTTCTTGATGATAAAAGAATAGAGTTTAGAGGATTAGAAATCCCCAATGCTCGCACAATAAAAGCGATAAAGGATGCGGACAAGGAATACAAAGAAGGAAAAACGGCAGGACCCTTTTCAACCGTAGAAGCAATGCGTAAGTCTTTGGGGGTATAAATTGTATGGAAATTGATTACTCCTCGAATTTTAAAAAGAAAATTAAAAAGATTCCAAAATCCGTTGTTTATAAATTTTATGAACGGCTAGAACTGCTTAAAATAGATAAATTTAATCCCTTGCTTAATAATCACAAACTTCACGGAGAATATGCTGATTGCAATAGCATAAATATTACTGGAAATTTTCGGGCAATTTTTAAATATAAGAGAGAAGACTATATTTTGTTTTCAAATATAGGAACTCATCCGGAGCTGTATAAATAAGTTTTTTAATTCTCTAAATTAAATGCAGGGTGGGTTACTTTGTACCACCATATAGGAGAACCGTAAGTAGCTAAGTTTATTTTTGTACTATTTCGTCCCTTGCAGAACTAATAGCAGGACTAACCCCGATTCAAGGTCTTTTTTGTCCTATAACGAGAGCAGAAGCATATTCTATAGTTTATACTTTTCCTCTTTGATCGTCAGCGAGATTTCTAGCTCGCACGCTTTCCAAGTAAGTTTAATGTTTTCCTATAACCAGCTTATATACTCCTCTGTATATTTGCTGTTCCTTTTTCGCTTGGACGAAATATTCAGACACTGCACTTAATTTAAAGAACTAGATGATATAATGCCTATATAAATAGTAGCAAGTACAAAAATATATGCAAGTTTTTTTAGATGTGATAAAATAACACTATGGCTGAAAAAGAAATTAAAAATGTTTTAATCCCGAGTGAAAGAATTTTGAATGGAATACTTTTTATTCGTGGCAAAAAGGTTATGTTGGACAAAAATCTGGCAGAGCTATATCAAGTGGAAACAAAATCTTTAAACCGAGCTGTAAAAAGAAACATTACACGTTTTCCTGTTGACTTTATGTTTCAACTCACCAAAAAAGAACTTGAATCTTTAAGGTACCAATTTGGCACCTTAGACGCAGGCAACTTGATATCACAATTTGTGATCTTAAAGAAAGGTCGCGGTCAACACCAAAAATATCTTCCTTATGTATTTACTGAGCAAGGTGTCGCAATGCTTTCAAGTATTCTAAATAGCGAACGAGCAATAATGGTAAACATTCAAATAATCAGAACTTTTACACAGTTAAGGGAATTACTAGCAACGAATTCAAGGCTGAGGGTAAAAATAGAAAATATGGAAAAGAAATATGATAATAAATTAAAAGAAGTTTTTGATTTATTAAAACAATTGTTTATGGAGAAAAGTAAGCCAAAAAATCAAATTGGTTTTAGAACGAAATAAAAAAAATCCGCCTTGTGGGCGGGTCCTTTGTCAGGTGTTTGCTACAGCTTAGTGCCGTGAGAGGGCGAACCCTTCAAACACCTAAATATAGCATATCAAACCAAAAATGAATGTCAAGCAAAAAATAAATATACACAGAAAATTAGGATAAAAAAGCAAAAATAGTGCTAAAATAGGCAGAGTAGTTATAAAGTTTATAAAGTAGAACAATGCCAAAAGATTCAGTAAAAATTAAAAACGTCGACAGGAAAATAAAATACATATTGTATGCGCTGGGTTTGTTTCTAGTCTTAGTCGGACTTTTCGGTGTGATGGGGAGGGTGTGGGCGGCAGATCCAGTTGGAACTTGCACAATTACAGATCCATCATTAACTCGACCTTGGACCATGCCCCATGTGACAAATGATGAGTGTAATAAAAATATAAATCCGGATAAAAAAATTACAGTGGCTTGGACACAAGATAATGCAGATGGAACATCGACAGCACCCCCATCAGCAACAGACCCCGTTGGAACTTGCGTTATTCCACCAGCAAATGGTGGCGCCGGTCCTCCGCAAACAACCACTACCACATCCGCACAGTGTCCAAGCAATGGAACATGGACGGCAACCCCAACTACTCCGACTCCAACAGGACAAACAGAATTTGAAAAACAAGTTAGTCAAATAAAATGCTCAATGAATCCACTTGCCTCAGGCACCTTTTGGCCTGGATGTTTCGTTCAAGCTGCTTACGGCCTCTTTTATGTAATCCCGGCCTTTCTTCTTTTAATAGCGGCAAAATTTTTTAATACCTTAGTGGCCCTTACGGTATATAGCACATTATTTACCAAGTCTACCTTCATACCCACCGCTTGGGCCGTCGTTCGCGATCTTTCTAATCTTTTCTTTATACTAATTTTGCTTTATATCGCCATCCAAATTATCTTAGATATGGGACACGATGCAAAAAAGATGATTGTTCGAGTTATTATTATTGCGCTCTTAATAAATTTCTCCATGTTTTTCACAGAAGTAGTCATTGATACTTCCAACATTGTCGCTTTGATTTTTTATAATAAGCTCAATGTTGATACAAAAAATCCAGACGGATCAATCACCCCTAGACCCTATGACGGAGCAGGAAAAGACATTTCAGGGGGTATGGTCTCAGCTTTTAACCCCACAAGTGGTCTGACTTGGCAGAACTTTTTCAAACAAGCCAGAACGCCAATGATATCTGATGGCAACGGTGGTGTTAAGCCCGATACTAATTCTAAAATATTAGACGATACACCAGCCGGTATAATACTTGGACTCCTTCTTGTCACCGGAGCGGTTATGTTTTTTGCCATATACGCATTTTTTATATCGGGTATAGCTTTTGTCGGCCGGTTGATTGAGCTTTGGGTCTTGATCATTTTTTCTCCTTTTGCTTTTATGTCTTCGACTATTCCGCTTTTGGATAAAGTTGAGTATATAGGCTGGGATTCTTGGTTCAAGCGCCTGCTCACCGTAGCCTTTATGGCACCAATTTTTATGTTCTTTATGTATTTTATATTCCTAATGATAAGGTCAAATATATTCGGCAATCTTATAACAAACAATGGCATAGCAGAGACTCTCTTGCTTGTGATTATTCCGGCAATGGTAATTTTAATTCTGCTTATTAAGGCAACTGATTTTGCAAAGAAGGGTTCAGGTGTCTTAGGAGAAAAATTACTAGCTGGAGCCAAAATGGTGGGAGGATTTGCTTTGGGTGCTGCGACAGGCGGAGCAGCACTCTTGGGAACTAAAACGATAGGAGGATATGCTCAGCGTATTGCAAATAATGATGAACTCCGTGCAAAAGCGGCAGCAGGAGACAGGGGCGCACAAAGAAAGCTTGCGATGGCAAATAGTCTTTCAAAAAATAGTTTTGATTTCAGGCAAACAGGATTAGGAAAATTTGCCGCAAAACAAAGTGGAATGGATTTCAGTAAGGGAACTGGAGCATTAGGGATGGGTACAGAAAAATTAAAAGGTGGACAGAAAGAACGCGATAAACGCGCGACGGCTAAAGAGGAAGAGAGAATTGAAAGTTATAAGATGACCAAAACACAAGCGGAAAAACAAAACGAAAGGGCAGCAATAGCACAAAATCAAAATAATCGTGCGGCAGAGTACGAAGCTGACAAAAAAAGAGCACAAGAAACTTACGGAACATTTAGGGGAGATGAGGAAGCAAAATTTAAAGAAGCTTATGAAAAAGGAGATACGGAACACTTAAAAGAGTGGGGGGTAAATAAAAAAGTTGGTACTGGAAGTGTTGAAAGTGTTGAAAAAGTTAAAACTGTCACAGAAGTTAATAACGAACGTAGAGTAGCATATGCTAATAGCCTAGATAAAAATAATGAACAAGCAAAAGATGCAGTAAAAACATTCTATAGTGAATTTAAAAAAGGAGCAGGAGTATCAACAGGAAAAGGCATGGCTGCTACAATAGCGGCAGGAATTGCGACCGGTGGAGTAAGCACACTTATCCAGGCAGGAGCTGGGCTCACACGCGGATTAGCACAGGGGTTAAGAGCAGGAGGGGCTAATTTGATATCAGATGATACTAAATCTACGTTTTTGGTTGCCTTAAGAGACACAATCAGACCGACCAAAATAAACCCAGAGATAGTAGCCACAATAAGAAAAGAAGATCCAAATAAAGAGTTTAAAAAGATATTGAATGATTTAAAGGGAGGTAATCATGTAAGTGAAGAAAATAAAGGAAAGGTGGCAGAAAGAATAAAATCAGCAGGAAGTCCACCTGCTGCGACACCTCCCCCAGCGGCACATCATTAAAAATTAATTTTAAAAAATATGGATGACAATACAACAAAAATAATAAAAGATAAATTTAATTCTTTACCGGAAAGTATTCAGGAAATAATTTTATCAACTCATTATCAAGACACCTTGATAGAAATCGCTAAAAAATATCAGTTAAATATTGAAAAATTAGGTATTTTAGAAAGAGAAACAACCTTGGTAATGATGGGACTGACTCCAACAAAAAACTTTGAACACGAACTAACGCGAGAATTGAGTATTGACGAGGAAAAAGGTTCTTTAATCGTCAAAGATATAAATGAAGAAATATTTTTGAAAATTCGGGAATTATTAAAATTAATGAATACACCAGCGGGAGAAGAACCTGATTTAGAAGAAGAAACAAAATCAAAAGAATTATTTTTGGGAAATCCATTAAGAGCTATAACTGAAGAAAATATCCCACATCACGATACCGAGGAACAAAAAGCAAATAATACACAGGTGTTCAAGGATCATGGGATTGAGATTGTGGGAGAAGGTGAGAGAATCCCCCCCTCTCCTTCACAAGCCCGCCTGCCGGACGGGCAGGGAGAGGGGTTGGGGGGGGTGAGGTCTGTAGAGGGGAATAATCCAATTCCAGTTCCCGAAAAATTAGAAATATCCACCCCGGCTAAAGCCACCCCTCAAGAGGGGAATAATACAATTCATCCCATCTTAAATCA
>PMIU01000016.1 GCA_003157195.1 Candidatus Nomurabacteria bacterium | reverse complement strand
TGACATTACTACTTATTTATGACATAAGCTCTTTTTCGCCAGCTTTCATTCTCATTCCAGTCATGGGAATAGCCGCATAAAATACCGACCCCTTATTTTCACGCGAAGTGAACCATATCAACCCGCCGGAATGATCAAGAATGGATTTTACGATATAGAGCCCAAGACCCGTTCCGTCAGTAATTTTTTCTCTGGCATTATCAGCTCTAAAAAATTTGGTGAACACCTTGCTCTGCTCTCCTCGCGGAATGCCGTAGCCGGTATCAGACACAACAACCACAAAACAACTCTCTTTCAAAAGATTTCCTCCCAGTGTTTGTCCCTTATTCACCACCTTACACTCAACCCGTATTTCACCTCCTTTCGCCGTATAGCGGATAGCATTCGTAATGAGATTATTAATTACTATACGGAATAGAGTTTCATCGAGCATCAACATAGCGTTCATATCTCTGGATATCATTTTGAGTTTCAGTTGTTTTTTATCAATGACAGATTTTAATTCATCCAGAATACTCTGCACAATAGCGCAAACATTTTTCTCATTTACTCGAATAGTAAATGCTCCAAGCTCAATACGCGACACATTTAAAAGTGCATTAACCAGATCTATCATTCGTTGGTTTGAAGAGCGGATGTCGTCAATATATTCTTTCTGTTTTTTCGTGAATTCCCCCATTTTTCCACCAAGCAGTCTTTCGGTAAGCAACTTGATAGCAGTCGGCGGGGTTTTGAGCTGATGAGAAGCAAGGGAGATGAATTCACTTTTCGCTTTGTCAATTTCTTTTTCTCGCGTGATATCCCGAAAAACTTCAATTACTCCAATTACCTTCCCGCCAAGAATAACAGGTGTTACCATAATAGCCACAGGAAATTTTGTTTTGTCTTTCCGCACATAATAGTAGGTGGGATCCGTAGTAGTAGTGCTGGTTGCCAAGGCCATACTACTAGGCCTTTTTTTCAATGGAATAGGTACCCCTTTTTCGTCCTCCATAAGAATAACTTCAGAAAAAACTTTTCCCATAACTTCTTTACTTTTCTTACCGAGCAGTTTTTCAGCTGTTTTATTTATAAGCGTAATATTCCCCTTTTTATCGGTAGCAAAAAGTCCATCGCCAATTGAGACGAGTATCGCTTCTTCTTTCGCTCTTGCCATTTCCACTTTTGAATTTTCAATGCCTAAATCCTCAAGGGCGTTTCGGGCAACTATGTTCGCATTTTCCAAGTTCTTGGCGGTTACGGCGAGTTGTTTGGCTTTGAGGCGTAGTTTCTCTGCCGCCACTGCCAGCTTGCGTCTAACACGCTCCTTTTCCTTGGCCGTTACCACTAGCTTGCGTCTAACACGCTCCTTTTCCTTGGCCGTTACCACTAGCTTGCGTCTAACACGTTCCTTTTCCTTGGCCAAAACTTTGAGCTTGAGAGCTGCATTATTCGATGCAGAAATAATATTTTTTTGGTTCATAAATTATCTATTTAGCTTTCTTAAGATTTTTTTCTTTGGCAGAATTTAAGTAAAAAAATCTAGTGTTATTATACCACAACTTCTAATTATCATACCCTAATTTATAAAGCCATTGTTCTTTTTGGAATTTCGCGGACTGAACCCATCCATTTTTCAGATTTACCGCCCCATCCAAAAACCCCGCGATGAACGGGGATTTTATATATTTTTTACGCTAGTATTTAATATTATTTTGTAATTTTCCAGGAATTTAACATCGCCGTGGCGATAGCATAGTTATTGTCGTACTGATCAGGCGTAGATAAATACTTAAACCAATACACTTAATTTCCGACGGGAATAGCAATAATCCATTCCTTGGCCGTATTGCTACCTTGAGTAAACTCTCCCTTGAAATGTTTTCCGGTTACCGCTGTTCCGTCATCAAATTTATATATAAAATCCTTCTCATCGGATATTTTACCATTCAGATTAGTAATCTCTTTTTCAAGCGAGCCTACAAATCCGGGAAAAAACGACGGTTTGGAAACATTTGTCCCTTCGAATTTATCAATTGAAATTCCGGCGGCCACATTATTTGAGATAGGAGAAAAAAATATTTTTACATCTCCATTGCTTGGATCTGTTTGTTTGGTATAATTCCAGTCTTGAGGGTATGTTATCGAATAGCCCAAACTGTCATCGTGAAAAGTATTTGTTGCTGGTGAATTATTATTTTGATTATTTGTCGCACTGGTGTTTTGTTGATTGGATGCAGTATTATCTTCAGCTGGCTGAGAAGCTGTCGGCGCGCTTATCGATGGATTAGCAGCATTATCTTGTGCAGTTTTAGCCTTGTTCTTGGCAAAAATTAATCCAGCGAGGATAAGCCACACAACCAACCCGACCACCATAAGTAAAGGCAAAATAGAAGCAGCTATTATCGCAACAATCGCCCCTACTCCAAATTTCTTATTCGGTTCTTTGTATATCACAGCCGTTCCTGCAATCATATCGTGAAGCGCCTGCTTCTTTTTAGTGAACGCAGCTGTAATATACCCCAGTGAAAGAATGATACTCGACAACAATTTTCCAATGGTTTCGCGTAGAATCACCTGTCCCTTAGTCAGATTGCCTTCTTTGTCAGAAATCACTTTTATGCCGACAGCCATTTTGCCAAGAGTGGCTTGATACTTTGTCGTCATAAAAGCAAAATAAGCCCAAGAGACAAGAAGACCGACAATAGCAGTTATGATTGATGTAACAACAGATCCCAAAGCAAGAGACAAAAGCAAAACGCCTATGGCGAACTTGATTATAAAATTTGGAATAATTAAAACAAGACCATCAATAAAATACGCCACAAACCGGATCCAAAAACCGGCGTATTTTATATTTTCGGTTACTGCTGAAGATGGAACGGATGCGCTATTCGCAATAGGCGGAATTGGCTGCACACTTGGTTCGGCATAATCAACTTGATTTCCAATTGGTTCCATTTTGTTTTTGCCCCCAAAAAAATTTAGAG
>PMIU01000025.1 GCA_003157195.1 Candidatus Nomurabacteria bacterium | reverse complement strand
ATAAACAGACTAAATGTGGACAAAAACATAGAAAAAGTTGAGGTCGCCGGCGCGGGTTTCATCAATTTTTATTTGTCACGGAAATTTTTCGGCAAAAGTGTCGAAGAAATTTTAAACCAGGCGGAAAATTTTGGAAAAAATAAAACCTTGAACGGAAAGAAAATAATGGTGGAGTATACGGATCCGAACCCATTCAAGCCTTTTCACATTGGCCACCTGATGACGTACGCCATTGGTGAGTCTATCGCTAGAATTTTGGAACACTCCGGCGCAGAAGTCGCTCGGGCGAATTATCAGGGCGATGTGGGTCTGCATGTGGCGAAAGCCATTTGGGGGCTCATGCAAAAAGGCCTACCGGCAGAACATTTTTCCAACACAGAAAAAGCCAAATACATCGGGGGATGTTATTCATTCGGCTCGGGAGAATATGAATCCAACCCAAAAGCCAAAGAAGAGATAGACGAAATAAATAAAAAAATTTATACACGAGATGATAAAAAAATAAACGATATATATGCATGGGGTTTTGACATAACCATGGAGGCCTTTGAAGATTTGTATAAAATGCTCGGCACCAAGTTTGATTTTTATTTTTTGGAAAGTGCGATGGCGGATATAGGCAGAGGAATCGTAGAAGATAATATGGGTAAAGCCGTAGGTCCCGAGCACGGCCGAGGGATATTTGAAGAATCCGATGGGGCAATTGTTTTCAAGGCAGAAAAGTATGACTCGAAGCTGCACACCAGGGTTTTCATTACTTCTGCCGGATTACCTACATATGAAGCCAAAGAACTTGGATTGACGGAGGAAAAATTCAAGACAGACCCGTATATGAATTTGTCCATCGTGATAACAGCGAGCGAGCAGATGGAATATATGCGCGTTGTTGCCAAAGCTATTTCACTGATNNAAGCAGAATGAAACACATTACCCATGGGATGATGCGTTTCGCATTTGGCAAGATGGGCTCCCGAAAAGGGAATGTGATCACTGGAGAATCATTATTAAATGACGCTCGTGATACTATTTTGGAAAAAATGACGGACCGGGAGTTTTCAAATGAAGAGCGGGAAAAAATTGCTTCCGATGTCGGCGTAGCCGCCATAAAATATTCAATCCTTAAACAAAATATCGGCGGGGATATTATTTATGATTTTGAAAAGTCCATTTCGGTTGATGGCGATTCGGGACCATATTTGCAATATTCTTATGCTAGGGCAAATTCCGTTTTGGAAAAAGCGCAGAAAGAAAATATTTTGCCGGATCCGCACGCTTTTCCACCCGAGACTTTTGAAGTGGAAAAATTGTTGTATAAATTTCCTGAAATTGTATTTCGTTCCGCGTCGGAATACGAGCCACACTATGTTGCCAACTATCTAATAGAAGTCGCCCGCGCGTACAATAGTTTTTACGGCAACAATATGATTGTAGACAAAACAGACAAAGCTTCATCCTACAAAGTTGCTCTGACGTATACCTTCTCCTTCGTAATGAAAACCGGCCTGCACCTCCTTGGTATAGAGGCTCCAAAGAAAATGTAGTAGAATAATTAATAATGACTCAAGAACACGCTCTAAATATTTTAAAAACCGGCGCGAATGTTTTTTTGACTGGCGAGCCGGGAGCAGGGAAGACATATGTTGTAAATGCCTTGGTTGATTATTTGCGCGACCATGATGTGGAGCCGGCTATCACGGCTTCGACTGGTATTGCCGCTACGCACATCGGCGGTATGACCATTCATTCCTGGAGCGGTATTGGCATCAAAACCAAACTGGACAAATATGATTTGGATAAAATTGCCAGTAGTGAATATATCGTTAAACGCGTAAATCGCACCAAGGTACTGATTATTGATGAGGTTTCCATGCTTTCGCCCAACATGCTTGATATGATAGATATAGTTTGCCGAGAAATAAAGCAAAATCCGGAGCCATTTGGCGGCATACAAATTATTCTTGTTGGTGACTTTTTTCAATTGCCACCCATTATAAAAAAAGATTTTGCAGATGAAAAGCAGGGTTCGCTAATTACAGAGGTCCGACCTATAGGGAAATTTGCTTATGATAGTGGCGCGTGGCAGCGGGCTAGGTTTGTCGTCTGCTATCTGACGGAACAGCACCGCCAGGATGATAAAGATTTCCTATCTATGCTTTCCAGCATACGTTCCAATAATTTCTCAGAGGAACATTTGAAACACTTGAATTCCAGGCAGATTGATCACGATGATATGCCGGAGAATATCACCAAACTTTTTTCGCACAATGTGGATGTAGACAAAGTAAACAACAATGAACTTGCAAAATTAGAAGATGAGAAGAAATGTTTTAAGATGTCCGGGAGCGGAAAGGAAAAAATTGTAGAAACTTTGAAAAAAGGGTGTTTATCACCGGAAAAATTGGAGCTGAAAGTTGGCGCCGTGGTTATGTGTACCAAAAATAACCAGAAAGAACATTTTGTGAACGGTACATTGGGCACCGTCGTCGGTTTTGATGAATTTAGCGGATACCCGATTGTTAAAAACAGAAATGGAAGAAATATTGTAATAGAGCCGATGGATTGGGTGGTGGAAGAAAACGGAAAAATTCGCGCGCAAATCACGCAAGTGCCGCTTCGGCTCGCTTGGGCGATAACTGTGCACAAGAGCCAGGGGATGAGCATGGATGCGGCGGTGATGGATCTCTCTCAGGTTTTTGAATACGGGCAGGGGTATGTGGCCCTCTCGCGTGTCCGCCGGCTATCGGGGCTGTATCTGCTCGGACTAAACGAGCATGCACTCAAGGTGCACCCGGATATTTTGAAAAAAGATATTGAATTTAAAAGAAAATCAATTGAAGCGGAAAAAGTTTTCGGAAGTCTTTCTGTAGATGAACTTAAAAAAATGCATGAGAATTTTGTGCTTTCCTGCGGGGGGAAAGTGTCCACCCCGCTCCGACAAAAGGTCGGAGCACCCCTCAAGAGGGGAATCAAAAAAGGAGAACCTTATGCTGAAATTAGAGCAAAACATCCAAATGCGTTTAAGCCATGGAGCAAAGAGCAAGATGAAGAATTAAAAAAATTATTTACCGAAGGGCAAAAAATAAAAGACCTGATGGTAACTTTTGGACGAAAAAGAGGGGGAATAAGAGCTCGTCTTGAAAAACTTGGGTTGGTGGAGAAATAAAAAAATCTGTGCTAAAATCAGCAAATAATGGCTGAAATAGGAAAAACTACCCCAAAAAGCGAAACTGCATTACGGGAAGAAAAAATTCTGGAATTTTGGCGCGAGAATAAAATTTTTGAAAAAACTTTGGCTGCTACGGAAGGGAAGGAAGAATTTATTTTTTACGATGGTCCGGTGACGGCAAATTCCAAGCCGGTTTTACACACCATGCTGCCTTTTTCGTTTAAGGATATTATTCCACGGTATAAAACTATGCGCGGATTTCATGTGCGCAGGAAGGGCGGCTGGGACACGCACGGTTTGCCAGTGGAACTGCAAATAGAAAAAAAGCTCGGTTTTAAATCAAAAAATGATATTGAAAATTACGGTATTGCCGCTTTTAATAAATTATGCAAAGAAAGTGTTTGGGAATATATTGGATTGTGGAAAAATTTCACGCAGAGGGTGGGGTATTGGGCGGATCAAGATAATGCCTATGTCACTTATTACAACGATTACATTGAATCCGTCTGGAATGTTTTGAAAAAAGTTAATGAACAAAAACTTTTATATAAAGATTACAAAGTCGTGCCTTGGTGCCCACGTTGCGGCACGGCCCTCTCTTCGCATGAACTTGCGCAGGGCTATGAAGATGTGAAAGATTTATCGGTGACAGTAAAGTTTAAAATAAAAAATCAAGAAAATACTTTTATTCTTGCGTGGACAACTACTCCGTGGACCTTGCCAGGCAACGTGGCTTTGGCTGTGGGAGAAAAAATTGATTATGTAAAAATAAGAACGCTGGAAGGAATCTTTATCTTGGCCAAAGCGCGACTTTCTATAATTACCGAAACTTATGAAGTTATTGAAGAGTTAAAAGGCAAAGATTTAATCGGCTTGGAATACGAACCACTTTACCCATACCTGACCAATACTATTTTTGAGACAGAGAAACACAAAATGGAAAAAGCTTACAAGGTTTACGGCGCGGATTTTGTGACCACCGAAGATGGTACCGGAGTGGTGCACACGGCGGTGATGTATGGACAAGACGACTTTGTGCTCGGTACGAAAATCGGCTTGCCGAAGCATCACTTGGTGGGCTTGGACGGCAGATTCTTGGCCGGCACGGGAATATTTGAAGGGCGTTTTGTCCGAGATGAAGATGTGGCGGTGGACGTCATCAAAGATTTGGCGCATCGCGGACTTTTGTTTAAAAAAGAAAAATACGAACACTCATACCCGCATTGTTGGCGTTGCCACACCGCGCTCATTTACTACGCGCGGGATTCTTGGTATATCAAAGTGTCCGACCCGAAAGTAAAAAAGCAACTCATCAGAGAAAATGAAAAAATAAACTGGGAGCCGGCACATATCCGCGACGGGCGTTTTGGCGAATGGCTACGCGAGATAAAAGATTGGGCGATTTCTCGTGAGCGATACTGGGGCACGCCGCTACCGGTCTGGATTTGCGAAAAATGCAAGAAAGTGGAAGTGGTGGGAAGTATTGCAGACTTGAAAGAAAAAACAAAAAAGTCCGGCAATAAATATTTTGTGGTACGACACGGTAAGGCCGACAATAATACTGATAAAAAATTTAGTCGCAATTCCCAGCACAATGCGGCGTTAACTGAGCTTGGTAAAGAGCAAGTATTGGAATCAATCAAGAATTTTAATGAAAAAATTGATCTGGTTGTCTCCTCGCCATTTCTCAGAGCCCAGCAAACTACAGAGATAATTTGTGAACAAATTGGTTTTCCTTTGGAAAAAGTTGTTTACGATAAACGAATTCAGGAATGGGAAATAGGTAATGAATTCGAAGACCAACCAATGCCCAAAATTGAACAATATTATGAACATGACTATGTTTACACACCGCATAAAAAGTTTTTAAACGGTGAAAGTTATGCGGAATTGGTCAAACGGGTGGGGGATTATATTTATGAAATCGATTCAAAATATAAAAACAAAAACATTTTAATCAGTGGTCATGGCGGGGCAACTTCTGCACTGGAATTTATTGTCCAGGGTTTTGAGTTTGCTAATCTAAAAAAAACAGGTCCGATCCAGGAACTAAAAAATGCCGAAATAAAAGAATTTGATTTCATTCCGTTTCCACATAATGAAAATTACGAACTTGATTTACATAAGCCTTATATTGACGAAGTGAAGCTTGTTTGCTCTTGCGGCGGCAACCTCATGCGCACAAAAGAGGTTATGGACGTGTGGTTCGATTCCGGGGCTATGCCTTTCGCCCAGGACCATTACCCATTCCAAAATAAAAAGTGGGTGGATGGACCTGGCTACCCGGCGGATTTTATCTCTGAAGCCATAGATCAGACTCGCGGATGGTTTTATACTTTGCACGCCATTGGCGTATTGATGGGACGGGGTAAGGCTTTTAAAAATGTTATTTGTTTAGGGCATCTTATGGATGCGAAAGGCAAGAAAATGTCTAAATCTGTAGGCAATGTTGTTGACCCATGGGAAGCTATGGATAAATACGGCGTGGATACGCTTCGCTTATGGATATATTCTGTAAATCAGCCGGGCGAGTCTAAAAATTTTGACGAAAAGACTGTTGCTCTCTTACATAGTCAGGTTTTCGGTTTGCTTTATAATGTTTTGGCATTTTATGAATTGTATAAAGACCCCTCCCCAACCCCTCCCCAAAGGGAAGGGGCCATGCCTAAATCCACAAATATACTTGATCAGTGGATTCTTGCCAGATTAAATGAACTCATAGAAATATCTACAAGTAATTTAGATAATTATAAATTACTCGAGCCAGTGCGAGCTGTGCGGGATTTTGTCGGTGACCTTTCCACTTGGTATTTGCGTCGTTCACGAGACAGAATAAAAAATGAGGCAGCAAACCCCGAACTAGAGCAAGCTCAGTACGGGGCTAGGCAGACTTTGTATTTTGTATTGAAAACATTGGCAAAGGTCATGGCGCCGTTTGCGCCTTTCGCCGCGGAAGATATATGGATGAAATTGAGAAATGAAAAAGACCCTGAAAGTGTGCATTTGGTTGAATGGCCAAAAGCGGACAAAGTAAATTCTAAAATTTTGGAAAATATGAAAATTACCCGTGAAATTTGCACCGCCGGCAATGCCGAAAGACAAAAATATGATATTCCTATTCGTCAACCATTGCGTATTTTATTTTCCAAGG
>PMIU01000071.1 GCA_003157195.1 Candidatus Nomurabacteria bacterium | reverse complement strand
GCTGCTTGATTTGAAAGATCCGACAAAAGTTCTCTACCGGTCCGCTTATCCGCTTGTGGAGCCGGATGAATGGTATGAAAATGATTATAAGCCGGGAATAGTTTATGCTACCGGAGCAGTTGTCAAAGACGGCACGCTCTTTCTGTATTATGGCGGGGGAGACAAACACATTGCCGTAGCATCTGCGAACTTGGATGATTTTCTGCAAAAATTGAAAAACAAAGAACACGCAGTATTTTCAAAAAAGACTATTCCGGTAAAATTACTATAATTTTATGCCAGAACTATTATATATAGAGCACAAAGGCAGAGTTATAGTCCCAGATGCTAGATTTAAGTACGTAATGGCTATTACGCTTAATCCTCAAACCGGCTACAAAGACGGAATAATTAGATGCATTACTAGCCGCACAAAAGACCCTTCTTTGAGTGGCAATGTCGACAGGAGCGAACTATATAAAGTCTCTGGAGATTCTTTAGAAAATTTTAAAATCGGTGAACGTTTGAATGTAAAAAATGAAAAAGAAATCATAAATGAACTTGTGGGCGAAGACGAAGATTTTATCGGCTTGGAAGACCCGGATATTTTTATAGATGAAAAAAATGATTTGATGCATGTTTATTTTACTATACCCTTAAAGCCCAATGGTAATAATTTAGATAATAATAAAAAGACCAAAGTTTATTTAGGTCACGCTGTGGGTAAAAACATAGATTCTTTAGAAATGACTGAACCCGTTTTGAGAGATTTTACCTTGTGGGCAAAAGAAATTTCCATTGCTCCAGAAAATAAAAAAGGATTCAGATACAACCTTTTTGAATCCAGAGAACGTGAAAATGGCATAGGGTATTCTGTGATTCGTTTGGCCATCGTAGATGATATGGGTAAGTCTTGGAAATTTGGAGAAATCGCTTTTAATCCAAAGGAACATAATATTCCATGGACTGCGAAAGATGCTTCACCTGGACCTCTTTTTTCAAAAAACTTTATTGATGTAGGTGAGGGGAAATTACTAGGTATTATAAACGGAAGAGAGAATTATGAAATAATCGGTACGGAAAAAAGGCTTGGAATATTTTCAATAGGTCTTTTTGTTTATGACTACGAAAATGGTAAAATAGATTGGGTTTCATCACAACCTTTTATTCGTGATAGTGAAGCACGTAATATCACTTTTGCTAGTGCTTTTGTAGAAACGGGCAAGGGCGAGGGGATTCTATATGCACATATAGATGATTCATTTGTGCGGGCTTATACTCTCAAAGCCGAGTTATTAAAATCAATATTGCCAGCTGAATTTGTTTTGTAAAATTTTATGTACGTAGTAAAAAGATCCCACCACAATCCTATTCTTGTTCCCGACAAAGACCATTACTGGGAGGCTTTTGCCACTTTCAATATGAGCGTCATTAAGAAAGGTAAAACCTTCTACGGCTTATACCGCGCCATCGGAGCAACGGACAAACTGCGCAACCCTGAGCAAATTTCCATCATCGGTATCGGCAAAAGCAAAGATGGCCGAAATTTTGAAGAACGTATGCCTTTTATCACTCCGGAAGAAGAGTGGGAAAAATATGGTTGTGAAGACCCAAGGATTACTTTTTTTGAAGGGCAATATTATACATTTTACACGGCGCTTTCGCATTTTCCTTTTGACGCTGGCGGGATTAAAGTCGCCGTGGCAGTTTCTAAAGATTTAAAAAAGATTACTGAACGGCACTTGGTGACGCCTTTCAATGCCAAGGCGATGACACTTTTTCCCGAGCGGGTAAATGGCAAAATCACGGTAATTGTAACGGTAAATACCGATATGCCTCCCGTAAAAATAGCTGTGGCGCAAGTGAACGAAATAGAGGAATTATGGAATCCGCAGTTTTGGGAAAAATGGTACGCAAAAATAGACGAACACACAATTGATTTAAAAAGAGTTCCTTCCGACCATGTTGAAATCGGAGGAACGCTGGTCAAAACTTCACATGGTTGGCTTGTTGTGTATTCTCATATTCAACACTACGGCAACCCAGACCATATTTTTGGTATTGAGGCTGTTCTGCTTGATTTAAATAATCCACTTAAGATTCTGGGACGTACGCGAGGTCCTATTTTGGCTCCTCAAGAGGCTTACGAACTGCTGGGCTATGTTCCGGATGTCATTTTCCCTTCGGGTGCTGTTCTGGATGGGGATACGCTTTTGATATATTACGGAGCGGCAGATACCACCACTTGCTTGGCCAGCGTGAACATCACTGACCTCATTTCAACTATGCGTCCAAAGACGTATGTGCGTTGGCATTTTAATCGTTCCCCTAAAAATCCAATAATCACGCCGGACAAAACGCACGCCTGGGAAGCCAAGGCAACTTTCAATCCGGCCGCTATACGTATAGGAAAAACGACACATATTTTATATCGGGCGCTTTCGGATGACAATACTTCTTCTCTCGGTTATGCCAGTACCAAAGACGGTATCTGTATTGACGAAAGGCAGTCTATGCCAGCATATATTCCCCGGGAAGATTTTGAATTAAAAAAAGTGGCCGGCGGAAATTCCGGTTGTGAAGATCCGCGACTGACAAAAATAGGGAAAAATATTTATATGTTTTATACCGCTTTTGATGGCATTGATCCATGGCGAGTTGCTGTTACTTCTATCACCGAGAAAAATTTCTTGCAAAAAAATTGGCAATGGGAAAAACCCATCATAATTACTCCGATGGGTGTGGATGACAAAGATACATGTATTTTTTCAGAGAAAACCAATGGTAAATATTTTATTCTACACAGAGTGGGTGATGAAATTTGTGGAGATTATTTAAAGTCGCTTAATTTCAAAACAGAAATGGTGAGCAAGTGCATTAGAATTATCGGACCAAGAATAAACGGCTGGGACTCCGCCAAAGTGGGTATTTCCGCGCCGCCCCTCAAAACCAAATACGGCTGGTTGCTTCTTTATCACGGCATTTCTAAAAGCCATAACACGTATCGTGTTGGGGCAGTCTTGCTTGACCTCAAAGACCCGGCTATTGTTCTCTCGCGCACCACAGACCCCATCTTTGAACCAGAGGAACCATACGAAAAAATCGGTATAGTGAACAACGTCGTCTTTCCGTGCGGTATGACGGAACAAGACGGTTTGCTGTACATCTATTACGGCGGTGCGGATACCGTCGTCGGCGTGGCCACGATTGAACTTGATATTTTACTTCGGGCTTTGACACGAGATATTAAATCCCGACGCCCTTAAAGGAGTCGGGACCCCGACCGAAAGCGTCGGGGAATAAAAAGCATGAATAAATTAACCCCAGAAGAAAAAAGAGTGATTATAGACAAGGGCACCGAGGCGCCTTTTACGG
>PMIU01000039.1 GCA_003157195.1 Candidatus Nomurabacteria bacterium | reverse complement strand
ATAAAAAAGATTGCGAATGGTGTCAGATTGAAAAATAATTATGAATATCGCAAAACAGCGGAAATTTACAAAAAGAATGTTTAGGTGTATCTTTTAATCGAAAGAGGTACAAAATGAGCGAAACAAAGAGCATTGTTCCAGCAGACATTCCCAAGGGATACAAGAAAATGTTTCTTGGAAAGTATGGTTTTCTACGGCTGAGGCTGGGTCTGACCCCAGAAAAAGCCGAAGAGGGCGCGAGAGCGTATGTCGGCCTTGTTAGGTCGTCGATGAAAGAAGCAATGAAGTGAACCCGCTCGGGTTGCACGAGAACCGTGTGACAGGCGGGTTTTGTGCTTTTAATTTGGCTATATTTTGATATAATGCATTTATTACTAGTTTAATTTAAATATATGGAAACACATCACATACATGGTGAACCAATAGGTATTCATGATAGCGCTAAAGATGCTAAACATTGGATGGAAAATGGATTAACAAGGGAAGGATTAAAAAAACTTCAAGATAGGGCAAAAAATGGAGAAGAGGTTCATTTTACTGACGGAGAAGGCAGAAAATTTAAAATGCAGCACGATGAAAAAACAGGTTTTAGTGTAGATATAAGTCATCATAGTTAAAAATGAATCAAGAAACTAAAAAAGGAACATTACACCCGCTTTCACTTTTAGCCGAGGAGGCTTATAAGGTTTTTTCTGATATGGGTTTCGAAATTGCCGTCGGGCCGGAGATGGAGAGCGAGTGGTACAACTTTGATGTCTTGAATGTTCCGAAAGACCACCCGGCGCGTGACATGCAAGACACTTTTTGGATAAAAGAAAAAAAAGATTATGTACTTCGCACACACACTACCAGTGTCACTGCGCGGGCGATAGAACAAGCCGGCAAAGAAGGCAGAGTTCCTTGTGCTTTTGTTTCCATTGGAAAAGTTTTCCGAAATGAAGCCACGGACGCCACCCATGAAATGCAATTTTATCAGATAGATGGCGCGATGGTGGGTGAAGATATTTCCATTGCCGACATGAAGGGTGTGTTGACTCATTTTTATAAAAAAATGCTGGGCGAAGAAACGGTGATAGAATTTAGGCCAAGCTTTTTTCCTTTTACTGAACCGTCCATAGAGGTTTTTGCAAAATTCAAGGGTAAGTGGTTGGAACTGGGTGGCTCAGGGATGTTGCACCCGAATGTTTTACGCAACCTGGGGCTGGACCCCGCCAAAGTGCAAGGTTTTGCTTTCGGTCACGGCTTTGACCGCATCGCAATGGTTCGCTGGGGCATACCGGACGTGCGTTTTCTTTATCAAGGTGATTTGCGTCTCAATCAATTTTAATAACATAATTTATGTTGATTTCTTACAACTGGCTCAAATCTTATATACCGGAAGCACTTGATGCAGACAAGCTCACGGATATTTTTAATTATCATCTTTGCGAAATGGAAAGTCTGGAAAAATTGCCGGACGGAGACACGGTTTTTGATATAAAAGTTTTACCCAACCGTGCGCATGATTTGCTCTCACACCAAGGCGTGGCTCGTGAGCTTGCTTCGCTTTTAAATGTAAAATTTGTTGACCCTATATCGAAATATAAAATACCTGAATCTAAACCAACCAAATTAGAGATAAAAATAGGGGTAGATAAATGTCGCCGATATGTGGGCAGAATCGTGCGTAGTGTAAAAGTTGGCCCGAGTCCGGAGTGGGTGGTAAAACATCTCGAGTCAGTTGGACAGAGAAGCATAAACAATATGGTGGATGCGGCTAACATTGTTATGTTTGATTGTGGACAGCCAACACACGTGTTTGATCTAAATAAAATGAATAATGCGATAGTGGTACGCGAAGCCAAAGAAGGCGAAAGCTTAACCACCTTGGACAACAAAGAAGTAAGGCTGAAAAGTTCAAATATGGTAATTGCTTCTCCCTCTCCTTTACCAGGAGAGGGCAGGGGTGAGGTTTTAGCAATTGCCGGAATCAAGGGTGGAAAAATTGCCGAAGTGGACAATAATACAAAAGATATCATTTTAGAAGTCGCCAACTTTGATCCGACCTCGGTGCGAAAAACTGCGCAAGCTGTAAATATCGTGACCGATGCCAAGAAGCGTTTTGAAAACGATTTATCGCCGGAATTGTGTTCATATGCCATGCTGGAATTTTCCGCGTTGATTATGGAAATGTGCCCGGAGGCTGTTTTTGAAGACATGGTGGATGTTTATCCTCAAAAACAAGAAGTTAAAAAATTGTCTTTTTCAACCGGAAAAATTTCAAAGATTTTAGGTCTAAATGTTTCCGTAGAGGAGATAAGAGATATTTTAAAAAGATATAATTTTGAATTTGTGGAAAATAGCGGAAAATTTACAATCACTGTGCCATCCATGCGCCTGGACTTAGTCATTGAAGAAGATATGGCGGAAGAAGTGGGCAGGATTTTGGGTTATGACAAAGTAAAAGTTAAAATTTCCAAAATCAACTTCCAGCCGAAACAAAACGAAACTTATGCGAAAATACTTTGGGCCAGAAATAAATTACTGAATGACGGATACTCCGAAGTCATGAACAGCAGTTTTAGAAATACTGGGGAAGTTTCAGTTTTAGCTTCCGCTTCAGATAAAAATTTTTTGCGCACAAATTTATCTGACGGATTAAAAGAAAGTCTAAAACTAAACCAAACCAATATGCCACTTTTGGGATTGAGTGAAATTAAAATTTTTGAAATTGGAACTGTGTTTAAAAAAAGCGGGGAAGAAATGCATGTTGCCTATGCTGATAAAAAAGAAATAAAGGAAATGAAATTAGATGAATTTGGAAGAGAGGGAAATTCCTCCCTCCTTTCGGAGGAGGGGGTAGGGGGTGGTGATTCTAAATTCAAACTCTGGTCCCTGTTTCCATTCATCGCTCGCGACATTGCCGTGTGGGTGCCAGAGGAAGTAGAAAGTTCAAAAGTTTATAAAGTTATAAAGGAAAACGCCGGAGACATGGTGATAAGAGGTCCGGAATTGTTTGATGAATTTAAAAAAGGAAATCAAATTTCTTACGCTTTCAGATTGGTTTTCCAGTCTTTCGATCGCACTTTAACCGACCAAGAAGTGAACGACATTATGACTAAAATAACCAATAAAATCAAGGAGAACATTGGTTGGCAAGTCAGGTAAAATTTGCTATAATGTATCTGTAATGGCTAAAGAAAAAGAAACTAAAAAAGACGGAAAAAGCCTGTCCGCCTCTGGTGGGGTGCATCATTATGATGCCTCGGATATCTCGGTTTTAGAGGGCCTAGAGCCCGTTAGGCGCCGTCCTGGTATGTATATCGGTACAACAGGTCCTGAGGGGCTACACCACCTGGTTTGGGAGATTTTTGACAATTCCCGCGATGAAGCGATGGGTGGTTTTTGTAATGATATTGAAATAGTGCTTTTGCCTGGGAATCAAGTACGGGTAGTGGATAATGGCCGGGGCATACCTGTCGATATTCATAAAAAAACAAAAGTTTCCGCTCTGGAAACTGTCATGACGACCCTGCATGCTGGAGGAAAATTCGGANNCGGTCTGCACGGCGTCGGCGCTTCAGTGGTAAACGCGCTTTCCATTTATTGCAAAGCGGAAGTTTATAAAGATGGCGGCAAATATGTGCAAGAATATTCTCAGGGTAAGAAAAAATCTGCGGTGAAAAAAACAGGCGCGTCTAAACTCCACGGCACGATTATTACGTTCGAGCCTGATAAAGAAATTTTTGGAGATATTGTGTTTGATTGGAACACGATAGTAAACCACATTCGACAGCAAGCATACCTAGTGAAAGGGTTAAAGATTTCCATAATTGATGCGAGAGAATGGGACAACAAGAAGGGTATGAATCAAGATGATGTTTTTTATTTTAGAGATTTAGGATTGGAACTCCCATCGGTTACTTTTTATTTTGAAGGCGGTCTTGTCTCTCTCGTAAAATATTACAACAAATTCCAAAAGCCGGTTCAGAATAATATTTTTTATGTTGAAAAAGAATTGGATAATGTCGGCGTAGAGATAGCATTGCAATATGTGGATGATATCACCGACAGAATTTTTCCTTTTGCCAATAATATTTACACCGGGGAGGGTGGCACGCATGTGACTGGTTTCAAAACGGCTCTGACCAGGACGCTCAATACCTATTGCAAGAAAAATGAAATGATGAAGGAGTCCGAAGGCGGTTTTACCGGCGAAGATGTCTTAGAAGGTTTGACGGCCGTGATTTCCGTCAAGCTCCGCGAAATTCAATTTGAAGGGCAGACCAAAGCCAAGCTGGGTAGTATGGAGGCTCAGGGGGCAGTGGCCACAGTCTTCGGCGAGGCCTTTGCTAATTTTCTGGAAGAAAACCCCGATGAAGCCAAAGCCATAATCAGCAAGTCAATTCTCGCCTTAAAAGCTCGCAAAGCCGCTAAAGCCGCCAAAGATTCTGTCTTGCGTAAGGGTGCACTTGAGGGTATGACTTTACCTGGAAAGCTCGCCGACTGCCAAAGTAAAAATGCATCCGAGTCCGAACTATTCCTGGTGGAGGGAGACTCCGCAGGAGGCTCGGCCAAGCAAGGGCGAGACCGCCGCACGCAAGCGATATTGCCACTTAGAGGTAAGATTTTAAATGTGGAACGTGCGCGCATCGATAAAATGCTGGCTTCCAAAGAAGTGAAGTCTCTGGTGATTGCGATGGGCACATCCATTGGCGATACTTTTGACTTGGATAAAATGCGTTATCATAAAATAATTATTGCCACCGATGCCGACGTGGACGGCTCACACATCAGCACACTTCTCCTGACTCTTTTCTACAGATATTTCAGACAGGTAATTGATGCGGGATACATCTACATAGCTCAGCCACCACTTTATAAAATAAAAAAAGGCAAAGAAGTTTCCTATGCCTATACCGATGAAGAAAAAGTAAAAATTATTGGTAAGAGTGCCGATGTGAGCGAGATACAAGAAATTGAGGAAGCCCCGACGCCCGAAGGGGTCGGGGTCCCGACCTCTCCTGATGAGGAGAGCGTCGGGAAAGAAAAATCAAATAAGATACACATTCAACGATATAAAGGTCTCGGAGAAATGAATCCGGAAGAACTCTGGGAGACGACCATGGACCCTGCTCACCGCATCCTGAAAAAGGTGATGATCAACGACGCCGAAGAAGCCAACAAAATTTTTGACATCCTCATGGGCTCCGAAGTTCCGCCAAGAAAATCTTTCATACAGTCAAATGCCAAGTTAGCTGAGATTGACATTTAGTGTTATTGATGTATAAATAATTAGAGGTAAATTCAGGTGTTTGGATTTTGGCAGACGAAAGGCCATCTGAGATGGTTCGTTGTTTCTACAATCTCAACCCTAACATTTCTGTTCGGCATTCAGCCGTTTTGGTATGAATGGGTGGTGATTGTATTATTCTATGCTGTATCGATTCTGGCCTTTTTCCAAACAATCTTCATTGGGAAAGGGGTCAACGAGCCGTACAGCATACATTGCATTTGGTGGAACGCATTAATCGGGACGATTTTGTTGCTACACAGGGTCGCCTAAAAGAACGCTCGCTGGTTGCAGTCGAGCGTTTTCGCTTTTATTCTTGATTATTTACATAGGTCAGACCTATGATATATAATATCGTTATGGCGTTGAGAGATTCTAATTTAGTAGAAAACGAATATTACCATATTTATAATCGCGGAAATGGTAAGGGTAATATTTTTAATTCCGAAGAAGATTATGACCGTTTTGCTAAACTTTTATATGTTTGCAATTCTGATAAAAATTTTACGTTTAGAAATTCGATTATAGAACAAAAAATAGATGCTTGGGATTTTGAAAGAGGAGAGCCTCTTGTGGAAATATGCGCCTGGGTGTTAATGCCTAATCATTTCCATATTATTCTGATTTCTCATAGGTCAGACCTATGGGAAAAGAACTATAATCCCATTACTGAATTTATGAGGAAACTTTCTACGGCTTACGCTATGTATTTTAATAAAAAGCATAAAAGAACTGGATCGCTTTTTGAGGGAAAATTTAAATCTAAACATATTGGAAAGGATAATTATTTTAATTATTTATTTTCATATGTTCACCTTAATCCGGTGAAATTAATTCAATCAGATTGGAAGGAAAATGGAATAAAAAATATAAAAGAGGCCATTGATTATCTCAATGATTTTCAATATTCAAGTTTCCAAGATTTCTGTGATATTCCCAGAAAGGAAGGGAAGATAATAAATAAAGATTCATTACCTGAATACTTTAAATATAATCATGTTGATGATCTTTTTGAATGGATAAATGATTGTCCACAGCTTACATAGGTCTGACCTATGAGAAATTATTTCTTATTCTTTATTTCTTCCAAAAGCTTTTTCAAAAGTTCTTCTTTGGAGATTTGGCCTAGCTGGCCTTTGTCTCTGGATTCTAGGGTGACTTTGTCGGCTTCTATTTCTTTATCGCCAATGACTAGCCAGTAAGGGATTTTGTTGTTTTTGGCGTCACGAACCTTGCCTCCAAGGTTTTCTTCGGCATCGTCAAACTCCGAACGGATATTATTTTCTTTCAGCATTTCAAAAATCTTTTTAGCATACTCGTTGTGACTAGTGCGCACAGGAATCACTTTCACTTGCACGGGCGAGAGCCAGAGAGGGAAGGCACCTGCATAATGTTCAATAAGAAAACCAAAAACACGCTCAAGGCTGCCAATCGTTGAGCGATGAATCATGACAGGACGTTTCTTTTTACCATCTTTGTCGATATATTCCATCTCAAATTTTTCTGGTAGGAGAAAGTCCATTTGAGCTGTAAATAAAGTGTCTTCCTTACCGTTAACATTTTTTGCCTGCACATCAAGCTTGGGACCATAAAAAGCTGCTTCGTCTTCCGCTTCCACATAATTTAATCCAAGCTCATCAAGAGCTTCTTTCATAAGACTTTCTGCGTGTTTCCATAATTCGTCATCGGGATAATATTTTTCTTTATTATTTGGGTCGCGTTTTGAAAAACGATAAGAAACAATATCTATTAAACCTAAACCTTCCATACCTTCCACAATCATTCGGCATACACGCTTAAATTCATCTTTAAGTCCTTCAGGAGTTACAAATAGATGTCCATCAGTAAGTTGGAATTTACGTACTCGCATCATCCCCATTAATTCTCCGGATTTTTCATATCGATTATAATCTGCGATTTCTGCATAACGAACAGGCATTTCTTTGTAACTCCATTGGCGTCTTTGATACATGCGGATGTGATGAGGACAGGCCATTGGGCGAAGATAAAATTTGTCGCCATCCATATCAATTGGCGCGTACATATTTTTTGAATAGTGATCAAGGTGTCCAGAGGTTCTGTATAATTCTTCAGCACCAAGATAAGGTGTTTCCACGTGTTCGTAATCATATTTACGTTCAAGTTCGCGAGTAAAATTTTCCAACTCAAATTTAATCGCTGTGCCTTTTGGTGTCCAAAGTGGTAATCCCTTACCAACCTTTTCATCAATCAAAAACAAATCAAGTTCTTTTCCAAGTTTCTTGTGGTCACGAGCCATTGCTTCCTCTCTTTGTTTAACGTACGCCTCCAATTCTTCCTTAGTCTCAAAAGCCAACCCGTAAATGCGAGTGAGCATTTTGTTTTTCTCATCTCCTCGCCAGTAGGCTCCAGCTACACGGTCGAGTTTAAAAGAGAGGGGATCAATTTCTTTGGCGGGATTTTCCAAATGTCCGCCACGACACAAATCTGTAAAACCTCCGCAGGTGTAGGTGGTTATTTTTTCTCCTCTATCTGCTATTTCATTTATTAGTTCTTGCTTGTATTCGTTTTTAAAAAAGGCCAGGGCTTCTTCTTTGGAAATTTCCTTATGCGTAAACTCGGTCCATTTCGGCAGAATTTTGCGCATCCGGTCTTCGATTTTTTGCAAAGACGCGTCGCTTATTTTCTCTTCACCAAAATCAATATCGTAATAAAAGCCGTTTTCTATGGCCGGGCCGAGGGTCAGCTTGATTTTATCGAATTTATATATTTCCCCAACGGCTGCCGCCAACAGGTGCGCCAGAGTATGTCTCAAATTATTTAACCTCTGTTCTTTTTCCATAATATTTTTTATAATTATTAATGTAAATTAAAATCGCCCCGACAAAAATGAAAAATTTCATTTTTGTCGGGGCGAGTCTATTTCGCGGTTCCACCCAACTTTGTTCTTTTTATATATTTATAGATTAGCCTTTTGAGGGGTAAATTGCGGTTGGTGGCCGCAACAATCTCTATGTCCCTAATCATACCAAAGACAATTTTTCTTGTCAAAACCACAATCCCTATTTCAGCCATGGCGTAAATGGGGATGAGGTGATACAATTTTGGCATGAGTCCGAGATTTTATAAAGGCATGAGAGTAAATGCATTCGGTTTGCCGATTTTTAGTCAAGGCAGAACAAGCCGCGCAAAAACAGAGAATAGAAAAAAGTCTTTTTATAATATAACCTTCACTTCACCTTTTAATGATAATTCTTCCAAGAATTTAATTGTAATGTATGATATCCCGCATTTGCAGAAAAAGGAACGAGATTGGTTTCGTCGCCAATTGATAAAATTTAGTTATATTATGATTCAAAAAAGTGTTTGGGTTGGACCATCCCCACTACCAAAAGATTTCCTGGATTATTTAAAAGAGATAAAAATAGGGGATAAGTTTAAAACATTCAAACTGGCAAAATCTTACACGGCGAAACTTTAACTTTGAACAATCCCCATCTACGCCATGGCGTAAATGGGGAAGAGGGGTTTTGGTGAGGCTTTTAGTTTTTATATATTACTATTATTACCCCCACTATTTTGCATTTCATCTTTAATATGCTAGGATGTGTCTATTATGGTAGTACGAATGAGACATACAAAATCGCATACGGCAAACCGACGTTCTCACCACGCTTTGGAGAGCACGAGCTTTTCCAAGTGCGAAAATTGCCAAGCTTTGAAAAGACGCCACACCGTCTGCTCTTCTTGCGGTTTTTACCGTGGGAAAAAGGTTTTGGATTTGATAAAAAAGACCGAAAAGAAGCAAAAGAAAGCCAAAGCAAAAAAGGCCGAGTCAGAGAAATAGATTTTCTTGTTCATTTAATTTATGGCAAACAGGCACCTTTCCAGATCAATAGTGCTTCAGACTCTTTTTGAATGGGATTTTTTGCTGCCTGATAAAAAAGAAGGCGGGTTGGACATTAAGGAAACTTTAAAAAGAAATTTAAAAGAATTTGCTCCAGGTTTCGAAGACGATACTTTTGTTTTTACTCTCATAGAACAAGTATTAAAAAAACATAAAGTCATAGACGAAATTATAGAAAAAGCCGCGCCGGATTGGCCACTCGATAAAATCTCCATCATAGACAGAAATATTTTACGCATTGGTTTGACTGAGCTACTTTTTGGCGATCGTAAAGAAGTGCCCCCGAAAGTGGCCATCAATGAAGCCATAGAACTAGCTAAAACTTTCGGCGGAGAAAATTCCAGCAAATTTGTAAACGGTGTGCTTGGCGCAGTGTACAAAGAAATAGGCGAGCCGGGCAAAGAACAAATTAGCAAAAAGAAAAAAGAACAAGAGCCGGTTGATATCACCAAACTGCCAGTGGAGAAAAAGGGTGGGGCAATAGTTTATGCTGAAAAAGACGGGCAAACATTGTTTGCTTTGGTTCACGACGTTTTCGGGTATTGGACTCTTTCTAAGGGTGGCATATCTGAAGGACAAAATGAAGAAGAGGCAACTGTCGGGAAAATAAAAGAAGAAATAGGATTGGACATTAAGATAGAGGAAAAATTAGGCGAGAATGAATATGTGGCTTCTCATCCGCAAAAGGGGAAAATTTTAAAAAAAGTTGTTTACTTTTTGGCTAAGAGTGAATACAAAGAACTTGTTTTAAAAGAATCTACCGGCCTCGATAATGCTCGCTGGTTTGCGCTTTCGTCTATACCAGAGCTTCGCATTTATAATGATATTATTCCTTTAATAGCCAAAGCTATAGAAATTATTAGTAAGAAGTCGCGCTAAAAGGACGGTTGCGCGGCACGATTTCGCTAAATCGCATGATTAAATTTTCAGATTTTGAGAAAAAAATAAAAGTAGTCTTTGAAGACAAAGATTTATTGAAACAGGCTTTTACGCACCGTTCTTTTATTAATGAAAATCCGGGCGCAAATTTATCACACAATGAACGTTTGGAATTTTTGGGCGACGCGGTGCTCGAACTCATCGTCACAGATTTTTTATATAAAAAATACCCGCAATATACCGAAGGGGAATTGACGGCTCTGCGTTCCGCCCTAGTCAACGCTATTATCATTTCCGAAATTGCCAGTGACATCGGAATGAACGATTATCTGCTTTTGTCCAAAGGCGAAGCCAAAGACAACGGCAAGGCCCGACAATATATCTTGGCCAATACTTACGAGGCGCTAGTGGGAGCGATGTATCTGGACCAGGGCTATGAGGTGACGAATAAATTTATTGCCAAAACTATTCTGCCGAAGACTTCCGAGATAGTGAATAAAAAACTTTGGCGCGATGCGAAATCTCTGGTGCAGGAAAAAGCGCAAGAATTTGTGTCGGTGACTCCGGCGTATAAAGTTTTAAGTCAATCTGGTCCGGATCACGATAAACATTTTACTGTGGGTATTTATTTCGGGCCGAACCTAATAGCCGAAGGCAAAGGAAAATCAAAACAAGAAGCTGAACAAAAAGCTGCAGAAGCCGCCCTAAAAATGAAAAATTGGCTGGATTAGGGTATACTAAAAGAATATGCGGCTAAAAACCCTTCAAATAAATGGTTTCAAATCTTTTGCTCACAAGACTATTTTGGAGTTTGAGACTCCGGTTGTTTCTATCGTTGGCCCGAATGGGTCAGGGAAATCGAATGTCGTCGAGGCGATTCGTTTCGTCTTGGGCGAACAGTCTATGAAGTCTATGCGGGGGAAGGGGGGCTCCGATTTGGTTTTTAAAGGTTCAAAAAATTTAAGCCAGGGTTCCAAGGCAGCTGTGACAATCTATTTCAATAATACCGACAAAGTTTTTAAACTATCAAACGATGGGGGAGACGACATAAATTTGAACTACGACGTCATTTCAATTTCCCGCGAGGTTTTTTCCGATGGGATGAACAAATATATTTTAAACGGTACCGAGGTGCGTTTGAAAGATATACACAATCTACTTGCCTCGGTCAACATCGGCTCCTCCGGGCACCATATAATTTCCCAAGGTGAAGCGGATAGGATTTTGAACGCGAACGCGCGAGACAGGCGCGAGATGGTAGAAGACGCGCTTGGTCTTAAAATCTATCAATACAAAATAAAAGAGTCCGAGAGAAAACTGGAAAAGACGAACGAAAATATAAAAGAAGTCACTATGTTGCGCCGGGAAAACGCTCCACACCTTAATTTTTTGAAAAAGCAGGTGGAGAAATTTGAAAAAGGGAAAGAAATGCAAGTGGAACTGGCGGATCTTTACCGGGAATATCTGAAAAAAGAAAGTGTTTATCTTGAACAAGAAGAGAAAACTTTGTCGGCTGAAAGTAATAAATTAAAAAACGAACTCAAAGACGTGGCCGGTAAAATTTCCAGCACTGAGGATAATAGTTCTGTTGCGGGTAATAAAAAAATAGAAGAATTAAGAATTGTCGAACAAAAAATAAATTCCATTCGCTCCGATAAAAACGAGCTCGGGCGTAAACTGGGGCGAATAGAAGGAATGATCGAAGCGAAAGCGAATAGAGTGAAGATTTCCGGCAAGTGCCCGCTCTGTGGCAGTGAAATAAAAGATACGGAAACGGACCAGATAGAGAAAAGGCAAAATGAAGAAAAAGAATAGGCTGAATTGAAAAGCTCGCAATCAGTCACTCTGACTGAGATGGAAAAACTGGAGAGCGAAGAGAAGGAGAGAGTGGTATTGGCAGAGACATTAAAACTGTCGATAAATAAAGAAATGGAAGCTATGCGCGACCTTGAGCGAGAGAAATTCACCTGGAAAGTCAAACATCAGGAATTGTCTTCTCTTTTGGAACTTGTGGGCATAAAAGAGGGGAATTTAAGAGGTAGAAAGGAAGCATTTGAAAATGAATTAAAAGAAGGCTCTGCGCTTATCGGGCAAGAAATATTAGCTTATAAAAATTTCAAAATAGAAGAAAATAAAGAAAATCAAACTCAAGAGGAGCTGAAGAAAAAAATTGAACGCATAAAAATAAGGTTGGAAGATACAGGCCTGGGCAATGGAGCGGAATTGATGAAAGAGTATAGAGAAGTAACAGAGCGGGATGCATTCTTGGCGAGAGAAATGGAAGACTTGGGAAAGAGCATTGAATCTCTGGTTATGCTCATTGCCGACTTGAAAGAAAAAATAGACATAGAGTTTAAAGAAGGCGTAAGAAAAATAAATATAGAATTTCAAGAATTTTTCTCTTTAATGTTTGGTGGGGGACACGGTTCGCTTTCTATAATTGAAATCAAAAAGAGAAAAATGAGTGAAGTAAACGAAGAAGGCGAGGAAATAGAAAGTTTGGAAGACGATGAAAACACTGTCGTGGAAAAAGGCATTGAAATAAATGTTTCCTTGCCGCATAAAAAAGTAAAAGAACTCAATGCATTTTCCGGAGGCGAACGCTCGCTTACATCTATCGCATTGTTATTTGCCATGTCGCAAGTGAACCCACCACCATTCCTAGTATTAGACGAAACGGACGCGGCATTAGACGAATCAAATTCGCGCAAATACGGAGACATGCTCGAGAAACTTTCCAAGCAATCGCAACTTATCGTCGTTACTCACAACAGGGAAACGATGTCCCGAGCCGGGGTGCTCTATGGCGTAACCATAGGTTCTGATGGCGCCTCTAAACTCTTGTCTGTGAAATTTGAAGAAGCCACGCAGATTGCAAAGTAGAATTACTTAAAAACAACTTTTTCTTCTTTGCCTTTTTTTATCTTTTCCAATTGAAAAAAAGAATTTAATTGTGTCGGGTCTTTGGTCACAGTCATTGCGCCATCTTTATATAATTTAATTTCTAAAAGCATTCCTTGCATTGTCGGTTTGCTCCAGGATTGGTCGAAAATAAAGTTTCCGAGCGAGTAGGCGATGAAGCTTTTTTTGTAAACTTCAAAATCTTCCACCACATGTGGATGCGCGCCGATAATTATTTTCGCTCCATCATCTACGGCCTCGTGTGCCAAGTATTCTTGCCTTGCATTATGTGTCGTCTGGTATTCCTCGCCAAAATGAAAAGAGACTATGAGATAGTCGACTTGTTTCGCGGCATTTTTAATTATTTCATCAAAATTCGGGTCTCTGGTAGAAAGTATGCCAGCTGTATTTTCTTTTGCCTGCATATAGTCGGGCCCGACATCAGAGAAACCAAGAAAGCCAATTTTCATTCCATTCTTTTCTATAATTGCGGGCGTTTCGGCTTCTGTCTTATTTTGTCCTCCACCAGTATAAATCATTCCTGCTTCTTTCAAGCGCGAAAGTGTGTCTGTATACGCATTTATTCCCCAGTCGGCGACGTGGTTATTGGCAACGGATAAAACATTTATGCCTGCACTTTTCAAAACAGGAATAACGGTAGGGTCCACATGAAAAGAATATATACCTCCGGCGTTTTTACCCTTATCCGAGGCTGTGCCTTCCAGATTGGCAAA
>PMIU01000055.1 GCA_003157195.1 Candidatus Nomurabacteria bacterium | reverse complement strand
GGACAATCTGCAAAAAGGCACGGTCAAATATGATATGCAAAAAATTGATTTCAAAGAAATCGTGAAGCAAACCATTGATGAAAAAAGTGTTTCAGTTAAAACGAAAGGATTGGAATTAAATGCAGAGTTAAAAGAAGACACCTACTCTATGCTGGGCGATGCTTTCTGGCTCAAAGAAGCTGTAAATAATTTAGTTGAAAATTCCATTAAATACACAAAGGAAGGAAAAATATTTGTGGGTTTGGAGAAAAGAGACAATAAAATTTTATTTTCCGTCAAAGATACCGGCGTGGGCATCACTGATGATGATAAAAGGAATTTATTTACCGAGGGCGGGCGAGGCAAAGATTCCGTAAAAGTAAATGTGGACAGCACCGGCTACGGCCTCTACTCGGTAAAGTTTATCGTAGAAGCGCACAAAGGGCGTGTCTGGGCCGAGTCTGCGGGCGCCGGCACGGGTTCCCAATTCTTCATCGAGTTGCCGGTGGCGTAGAACAGAAAAAGCCGCCAGTGCTTTTCTAAAAAGAAATCTTAACGACTTGAAATATTGTGGGTGGAATTCGGCCACCCTCGCCGAGTTGAGATCCCGCCCAACTACGTCCAGTTGCAGACTCCAACAACCCGTCCAGGCTCTCCCGGAGGGAAAAAACTGAGTCTAGGTAGGCCGTGATCCTCGACCGGCTTCCATACGCCACGGCGACCCTTTTCCACGAACTGCGCCGCGGTGGTATCGAGATCCGACCGTTCAATGAAGAAATTCTTGGGCCAGTCAACTGGCTCGAAAACATCTCTCCCTACAATCTCAGAAAACACTATTTTCAGCATTTTGCACCCAAAAACATTCTATACACTATTATATATTTGTAAAGCTATCTTTATTTTACTGCGTCGCTTTCCCGGCAGCTAAACGAAGCAGTATTTCATCTGCGGCGTTTTGCGAGCTGGTAATAATCACAGAATTATCATCGGCAAAGATGTACATCAAAATTATTTTGCTGTCTTTGTCATAAAGAATGCGCGCGTTTTTATTTTCTACTATGCTGTTTTCAAAACTTTTTGTCAGAAGATAATTTGTGTCACTTCCTATATTTACACCCAGAAATCCGTGCAAATCATTTAGCATATTCGGCTCCCAGGCGCGCAAGGAATCAAAGATGTCAGCCGTCCCGCGCATTTTAATTAGCATAAAAAAATCCCTGCCCGCCAATTCAGGGGCGGGATTGTCCACTGCACCCATCAAGAAATTATCACTAATAAAAAGTGTATTGTCGCCCGGAGCAAAACTGCTTTTTATTAAGGTAACAAATCTTCTGAGTCCGATGATTTGCTTGTTTTCTGTCAGGTAAATCCCTTCCACTCCCCCGACTTTTACCTTGGTAGTATTAATTTCACTGGAAACAGTTTGCGCTATTTCATCTTTTTTAAAGTTGGCAACTTCTAGAAAAGTGCTTTGGTCGGTAAAAATAAGCGGGGTGAATTGTTTTTCTACGAGAACAGTATTTACACCTTTATCAAATAAGAAAAAAGATAAGATACCCACAGCCAGTATTATGAGTAAGATGCCAATAAACATAAAAAGTTTATTTTTTTTCGATTCGGGAGACAATTCTTTTTTCTCCTTATTGTGTTCTTCTTCTCCTTGAATTATTTTTTTAACCAAACCTTCTGTGTTATTTTCAAGAACCTCCGCCATATCTTCGGCATAAGTTTCCACAATTGCATTGTGTTCCAGTTTTTTACCTTCTTCCATATTTTATTATTCTAACACTTTTTGCGATTTAAACGAAAAACCCCAGGTGCGCTGACCCGGGGTAGAGAGTGATAGTATTGCAAACGCCACTCTCTAAAGCGTTTGATTTAAATCTGCCAGAAACGAGGGACTAGGAGAAAGTGCGAAACACCCTCCTCCCAGAAATGTTGCTGCGTCGTTGATAAAAAATCGATGCGAAGATGGTCCGCCCCCAATGTTACATGGGCGATGATACCTTCCTTTAGCTCAAAGAAAAAATGACACCCCTCCCGAAGCCTGGGGAAATGTGTGTGGCAGAATTTTTCCATTTCACTTCTCTGCCAGCGCCAGCGATCTCTGCTGACATTTTCAAGTATCTCCTTGAAAAGTCCATCTGCCACCATTGCGTACCAAACGGCAGTAGGATCACTTACGGGTAACCGGTTAAGATACTTTTTCACAATCGCAGACCAACACGGTTTCCGTTGGAGAAACAGTAAAAATTGTTCGTACCACTCGCCACCTCGCTGGGAGGCGAGCTTCTCGGCCAAATCGCAGACAGCTCCAAGCATTTCACCGGGAACCATCACGAGCAACCGAATTAAACGACCGAGCATTTCGTTCATCATAATGGTCAGTCCTTACTCTTGAATTTGAAGAACACATCACTTTCTTCTATTTAGAGTATACATCTAAAAATAGTTTTTGTCAACAAAAACCCGAGAAAATGCTTATAGATAGAGTTATTTACGCCTTTTTACCTGCATGCGCGGAGAAAAAATCTTTATTCGCTTCTTTGATAGATAACCCTATTTTGCCTCTTTCTGCATCAATGTTTATTATTTTTACCGGCACAATCATGCCTTCTTTTACCAAGTCGGACACTCTTTCCACTCTAAACGGCGCTAATTCGGAGATATGCACCATGCCGTCGGTAAATGGATTGAGTTCCACAAAGGCACCAAAATCGGCTATTTTCACGATTTTACCCTGTAAAACTTCGCCCACCTTGAATTCGTGGGTCATTTCTTCCACGATGGCTTTGGCTTTTCCAGCTGAGCCGTCTTTCCCGGTGAAGTAAATCGTCCCGTCATCGTCTATGGTAATAGTTGCGCCGGTTCTTTCCTGAATATCTTTAATGGTTTTTCCTCCCCCGCCGATGACCATGCCTATTTTATCCGGATTGATTTTGATAATTAAAATTTCCGGAGCATTTGGAGAAATATTGGCTCGAGGTTTTGGAATTTCTTTTTCAATTCTATCAATAATGGCCACACGTGCATTTTTAGATTGCCTCATCGCTTCACCCAATATTTTTATTGGCACTCCGTCCACTTTCACATCGAGTTGTATCGCCGTGACTCCGTTTCTGGTTCCAGCAATTTTGAAATCCATATCACCATAATGATCTTCGGGTCCTTGAATGTCTGTTAAAACTTTATATTTATTATCACTCTCATACATGAGTCCCATCGCAATGCCCGCAACTGGAGCTTTGATTGGCACTCCACCATCCATCAATGCAAGAATAGATGCGCAGATAGAAGCTTGCGAAGTGGAACCGTTCGAGGCCATTGATTCGGAAACAATTCTAATTGTGTACGGAAACTCGGTGACCGGTGGCAATACCATAAGAAGAGCTTTTTCGGCGAGTGCTCCATGCCCGACTTCTCGGCGATTGGTAAATCCCGCGCGTCCAGTTTCTCCCGCCGAGTATGGCGGAAAGTTGTAATGATGCATAAATCTTTTTTCTGTTTTCAATTGCAGTCCGTCAACCAAGTTTCTATCATCCGGTCCACCTAGGGTTAAGACAGAAAGCACATGCGTGCCTCCGCGGTAAAAAATTCCAGAGCCGTGCAAAATGGGAGAAAGTCCTCCGGCCTGCGCATACAAATCTCGCAGTTCATCCATCTTTCTGCCATCGGCTCTTTTATTTTCTTCAATCGCTTTTTTGTGTAAAATTTCATTTTCCGTATCGTCAAACAAATCATCTTCGATGGCAAAATCTTTTCTCTCCGGATATTTAAGGGCTACCATTTTGTTCCAAACATTGTGCAGTTCGTCTATGTGCTTTTTACCAATTTCCCCGAAAATCGCCTGCTCCATTTTGGATAAAATGTTTTCGTTAAACAATACCACGGATTCTGGATTGATTATTTCTTTTTCGATGACTCTTTTTTCTTTGCCGATTTCTTTAACAATATTCTTTTGGAAGTTTTCCAGTTTAGTTATCTCCTCGCTCGCTACCTGGAAGGCTTTTTCTAGCTCATCTTCAGTAGTCTGGTGAGCCGCCGCTTCGATCATATTGATATTTCCATCTTTCCCGCAAACCGTGAGATCGAATTTGTAATCCATTTCGCCCAAACGCCATGATTGTGGTGGGTTGATTGTTAGTTCTTCGTCATTACCTGCCCCGTAGGAAGTACTCTTTCCTTCGGGGTATTTTCCGATGCGCACACAGCCGACAGGACCATTCCAGGGAATATTTGATACAGCCAATGCCAGCGACGCCGCATTCACCGCTAAAATCGTCGGGTCGTTGTCATCCACCGAAAGCACAGTCACAATCACCTGCACCGCATGGCGAATAGACTGGTCAAAAAGCGGGCGCAAAGTTCTATCGATAACCCGGCTGCCTAAAATTGCTTCTTCCGAAGGTTTGCCTTCTCGGCGCACAAAACGCGAGCCAAGAATTTTTCCGGCCGCGTAAAATTTCTCTACGTAGTCCACCGTCAGATTAAAATATCCGAGGCCGGCTTGTTTATCTTTCGACATGCAAGCTGTGGCAAGAACTATCGTCTCGCCGTATTTTAAGATGACCGAACCGTGAGCTTGTTCTGCTAAATCAGTAAAAATAGCAGTTAAAGTTTTTCCACCAATCTCTACACTATATTCTTTTTTTTGCATGCAATTTTTAGTTCGTATTCAGACTGGAGTATTGTTCCTGTTTAACAGAACACTACTATATGTCTGAACGCGAACCGATTAACCCCGACGACTTTTGTGTCGGGGCTCCGACTTTACGTCGGAGCTAATAAATAATGAAAGAACTACTGTTATATTAGCATTTTTGACCCAAAATGCAACGAGAAAAATTATTTAGCCCCCATGAGATATTTTCTCGGATTGTCGGAGAGATCAACAAAATCATCGGCTACTTCGCGGAGTTTTGCCGATGTTGATTTACCGAAAGAAATCACTTCCACCTGGGTCATCGTCTGCAAATATTGAACCAATGGTACAAAATCGCCATCACCGGAAACTATCACCACCGTGTCGAGCCGTGGCGCGGTCTTAATCGCATCCACCGCCAAACCCACATCCCAATCCCCTTTCTTGGTTCCAGAATGAAAAATTTGCAAATCTTTCGCTTTGGTTTCAATCCCCAATTTTTCCAAGGCTTCAAAAAAATGTTTTTCATCTCCCGCTTCGGTGTTGATCACATAAGCGACCGCATGCACCAGCTTCCTGCCCGCAACTGCTTCTTTCAAGACTGCGCCAAAATTCACTCGCGCTTGGTATAAATTGCGAGCCGAGTGATATAAATTTTGCGTATCAATAAAAACCCCAACTCTCTGTTCTTTATGTTTAATTACAGTCATGAATATATTATACACGCTTCCCCCTCTCCTTCACAAGGAGAGGGGGCTAGGGGGTGAGGTCTCTACGCGAGTTCCATTTTCTTCATCAGAGCGACGTAACGAGGCTTGCTTTTGCGTTCTAAATACTTCAAATGAGTGCGTCGGTCAGCCACCATTTTGATCAGCCCTCGGCGGGAGTGATTATCTTTTTTATGTTTCTTTAAATGTTTGGCCAAGGCGTCGATCTGGGTGGACAAAACAGCCACCTGCACCTCCGGAGAGCCTGTGTCTTTGTCGTGAATTTGATTTTTCTTTATAATTGCTTGCTTTTTATTGGTTGCTAACATATTCAATATATTAGCACAAAACCCAAAAAAACGCAATTCCCCTCTCCTTCGCAAGGAGAGGGGCTGGGGTGAGGTCGCGTCGCACAATATTTATGCTAAAATGGGTCTATGGCCACAGAAATGGATAAACTCAAACGCGAATTTTTGGAATATCTGGAAATCGAAAAGGGGTCATCGCTGCGGACTATCGAGCTATATGGTCAATATCTTGATCGCTATTTTAAATTTGGAAAAATTAAAGAACCGAAAGACATTACAGCTCTATCAGTAAGAGAGTTTCGTCTGTGGCTCAACAGACAAGCAGGATATTCTCCTTCAAAGACACGAACCGAAACAATGTCGAGGAAAACTCAGAATTACTATATGATAGCTTTGCGTGTATTCCTTAAGTATCTAGCAAAAAGAGCAATAACTGCTATTTCCACAGACCAGATAGAACTGGCAAAAACTCCGGAACATTCTCTTGATCTAATTACTTCCGAAGAGCTACAACGGATTTTAAAAGCTCCGAATGGCACTGATGTAAAATCTCTTCGCGACAAAGCGATACTAGAACTCCTGTTTTCTACAGGTTTGCGTGTTTCAGAACTATGTTCTCTGCCGCGCGACATCAATTTGGTAGCCGACGAAATTTCAGTTCGAGGCAAGGGGGGCAAGGTAAGAGTGGTTTTTTTCTCTGAACAAGCAAAGTCCGCTTTGAAAAAATACTTGTCGGCAAGAAAAGATATGGAAGAAGGACTATTCATTCGGCTGGATGGCCCGGGTAAAAATAAAATACCAAATGAAGAAAAAAAGTATAATAAAATCGATAAGAAAAAATATGTTGGTAAAGAGTATGGTAATTTAGACCGCCGCTCTGTAGAGCGAATAGTGAAACACTATGCGACAATTGCCGGAATCGCCAAAAGAGTGACTCCCCATATGATGCGCCATCTATTCGCCACCGACCTTTTAAACAACGGAGCCGACATAAGGTCCGTGCAAGTAATGCTCGGCCACGCGAACATCAGTACCACGCAGATTTACACACACGTTACGGATAAACACTTGCGCGATATACATAAAAAATTTCATAATAAGAGTTAAGCCGCGCTTAATGGACGGTTGCGCGGCATGATTTCGCAAAATCACATGCAAATAATTTCTTGGAACACAAATGGACTACGAGCGACGGCGAAACAAGGTTTTTTCACTCCCCTTTTTGATGGAAAACCAGATATTGTCTGCCTGCAAGAAACAAAAGCTACTCCGGAACAACTGCCGGAAGAGGCAAGGAATGTTCCAGGATATTATGCATATTTTTCGCATCCGGAATTTAAAAAGGGCTACAGTGGCGTCGCTATTTATTCAAAAGAAAAACCAAAAGAAGTTTTTTATGGTATGGGAGTAAAAAAATTAGATGACGAAGGCAGGTTAATCGGCGCTAAATACAAAGATTTCACTTTAATAAATGTGTACTTCCCAAATGCCGGTAGAGAATTGAAAAGATTGAAATATAAACTGGATTTTTACAAAAGTTTTTTAAAATTAATTTTGAAACTCCGGAAGAACGGCGAACATGTAATTTTTTGCGGAGATATAAACACCGCCCACAAAGAAATTGACTTGGCGCGACCGAAAGACAACGTGGAAAATACGGGATTTTTGCCAATAGAACGCGCTTGGATAGATAAGGTAATAAAAAATAACTTCATAGATATATATAGAAAGTTTTACCCCGATAAAATCGGCGCCTATACTTATTGGGATCAGAAAATGCACTGCCGCGATCGTAATGTCGGCTGGCGTATAGATTATTTTTTCCTAAGTTTTGAACTTGTATCCAAAATAAAAAAGGCGGAAATAATGTCTGACTATTACGGCTCAGATCATTGCCCGATTTGGCTAGATATTAACTAGTCTAGGTTTTGTATTTGCGCCAAACCACTTTTTTGTAAGAATATTTACACTTTGAGTTATATCTGTCACTAGTATTTTAGCTGTTTTGCCTTTGGAAAGTTTTTTGGAAATTTCTGGATGCTTTACGAAATATTCTTTTAGTTTTTTAGGAATTATTTCATCTTGGGAAATTACTTTTATCCCGTTAGAGGCCGCGAGGGCTCGCAGCGACCCTCTGCCTCTAACGGGATTTACTCCAACATTAAGAATGTTTCGTATTTCTTTCTTGAAAATGGGATAGTGAGTGCAGCCAAGCACCAAGGCGTCCAATTTTTTGTTTGCAAAAGGTTGTAAATATTTTTTAATAAACGGCAGAGCGTTTTTTATCTCCCCTTCTTCGGCGAGTGGCACCAACATCGGCGCAGGGTTTTGAAACACAATAGTTTTTTTGTTAATTTTTTTAATTTCTTTGGGAAAAGTCCCGGAGGATACAGTGCCCAGGGTTCCCAGCACTCCGACTCTCTCAAACTTCGCCGCTTCTTCAGCGGCGGGAATTAAAACACCAAGTATTTTTCTCCCCTCTCCTTTACAAGGAGAGGGGCTGGGGGTGAGGTATTCGTTCCTCCCTTCGTTTCCAGCCCGTGCCGAAGCCGTATTGCAAGCAATAATAACAATGGCGCAATTCTCTTTGCGGAAAAGGTAATCCACACATTCTTTCGTGTATTCATAAACCGCCTCGTGCGAGCGGTTACCATAGGGCACTCTTTTGGTGTCCCCTAAATACACATAATCATATTCCGGCATAGCTTTGCGTATTGCCTTAGCAATAATCAGCCCGCCCAGCCCTGAATCAAAAATTCCTATTTTCATCGCTGTATTCTATCATAAATTATGAATTGTTATTTAGAAAGCCTTGCGCAGCCGGGTAGGCGAGCAGTTCGCTCCGCAAGCTTGCGGAGATAGATTGCTTTATAAATGACAATTTTGTAATTTATGATTTTGTGTTACAATTTACGCATATGAATCATAACCGATTAGACCAGTTAGCCGATGGCATATTTGCCATCGTGATGACGATTCTCGTTTTCGATATCAGGGTATCAGCTGTTTGGGGGCCGGTAGACAACATGGGCCTGTGGCTCCAAATCAAAACATTGTTCCCTGTTTTTCTTTCTTATCTTCTTTCTTTTTCCCTACTCTTCACCTATTGGCGCGCGCACCACTTTTTCGTTTCCGTTTACGCAAAAAATATCGATTCGATGCTCACCAATATCAATGCATTGTTTTTTATGCTGATAAGTTTGGTGCCCTTTTCCGCCAGTGTCTTGGGCCTTTACAGTAAAAATGAATTATCGATAATAATTTTCGGCATACACACAATTTTAATCGGCTTGACTTTATACTGGATGCGCCGATATGTTTTCTATTCTGAACACATAAAGAATCCAGAAATAACCAAAAGAGAAATCCGCGGCAGCACTATTCGAATTTTGGTGCCGGTATTTTTCGCTCTTCTGGCAATACTGATTTGTTTTTGGAGCGTAAAAATTTCTTTCTTCCTCTTTACCCTGGCTGTCATTTTCAACCTCTCTTCATACAGCACCCGCCTTTTTGAAAGTTTCCTGAAAGGACTGCACCATCTCCTCTTTGGCGAAGACACCAAGGGCCACTTTGCGGACTAAAATAATTTTTTATACGTCTTTACTTTAAGTTGTCTTTTATATAACATTAAAAGCGAGGTACACGCACATGAACAATCGGAGTTTAGTTTTTTAGGGTAAGGAAAAGAGAATGAATTCGAAACATCTTACTCCCCCGACCGGCCGGAGATAGTTTATTGCGAGCAGTGTTATAATCAGGAAATATACTAGCCTTTGGCTAGTTTACTAGGTGTATAATATAAGCATGGAGACCAAAATCTGCCAAAATTGCAATAATAAGTTTGCGATAGAAAAGGAGGATTTTAATTTTTACGAAAAGATTGGAATTCCCGCGCCTACTTTTTGTGCTGAATGCCGACTGCAAAGAAGAATGAGTTGGCGTAACGAAAGATCTTTATATAAAAGATTTTGCGGTCTTTGCAAGAAAAATGTTATTTCGATGTATAACCCCGATAAGCCTTACATAGCTTATTGCCACGAATGCTGGTGGGGCGACAAATGGGATCCTTTTTCTTCCAAAAGAGAATATAATTTTTCGCGTACTTTTTTTGAACAATATTCAGAATTATTAAAACAAACACCACTTCTCGGACTTTCAAATCTTAATTCAGTAAATAGTGAATATGGGAATTTTACTGACGGCAACAAAAACAGTTATTTGGTTTTTGGGTCCGGCTGGAACGAAAATGTGCAATACACCAGAATGGCCAACTGGGTAAAAGATTCTGCGGATTTATTAAGTGTCGGAAAAAGTGAACTTATGTATGAGTGTATTAATTGCCATGAGTCATACGGACTCTGCTATAGCCAAAATTGCAAAAATTGCACTGATTCTTTCTTTCTTCTTAATTGCCGAAATTGCTCACAATGTTTTGGTTGTGTAAATTTAATAAGTAAGTCTAATTGCATATTCAATAAACAATACACTAAAGAAGAA
>PMIU01000105.1 GCA_003157195.1 Candidatus Nomurabacteria bacterium | reverse complement strand
AGCCAGAATAAAAGCTTTAGTGAAAGCCGGTATTGATGCGGTAGTCGTTGATAGTGCGCACGGATATTCAAAGGGAGTAATTGAAACTGTAAAGTTTATTAAAAAAAATTATAAAAATATTGATGTTATCGCCGGTAACATTGCAAGCTTTGATGGAGCAAAGGCTTTAATTACCGCAGGAGCGGATGGTTTACGGGTCGGAATGGGACCGGGAGCAATTTGTACGACTAGAATCATATCCGGAATGGGTGTTCCTCAGATAACGGCCATAAAAGAAGTGTCCAGAATTGCCAGAAAACTCGGAGTGCCTATTATTGCAGACGGCGGAATAAAATATTCGGGAGATATTGTAAAAGCTTTGGCTGCAGGCGCTTCGACAGTCATGATGGGTGGGCTTTTTGCTGCCTGCTTAGAGGCTCCGGGCAAACTCATAACCTTAAAACGAAATGAGCTTCCTTCCAGATTCCAAAGGATGTCCAACCTGAAAAAATATTATCAATTTAAGGAGTACAGGGGGATGGGATCGGAAGGTGCGATGAAAAAAGGAGCCAAAATCAAATCGGAAGACGAATTCCATGGAAAAAATTACAAAGACCGCATCTTGGTTGCAGAAGGAGTAGAAGGATTAGTAATGGTAAAAGGGAAGGTTTCGGATTTTATTGACCAAATGGTCGGGGGAATAAAGTCCGGCATGTATTATGTCGGAGCAAAGAATATCGGAGAACTTTGGAAAGCGGAATTTATTCAAATTACTCAAGCTTCCCTGGCTGAAAGTCATCCTCATGACATTTTTGTTACAAATCCCGGCAAAAACTACGCATGATTATAATCGTTGATTTCGGATCCCAAACGACCCACCTTATTGCCAGAAGATTGAAAGAATTTGGTGTCGGTGTCAAAATCGTTAATCCCGAAAATGCAATGGCCAAGATTAATAGATTCAAAGCCGGAGGAATTATCCTTTCCGGTGGTCCTTCCTCAGTCTATGAAAAAAATGCTCAGAAAGTCGATATTTCCATTTTTAGCTTAGGAATCCCGGTTTTAGGAATTTGTTACGGTTTACAATTAACTGCACACCTTTTGGGGGGTAAGGTAATTTCAGGTAAAAAAGAATATNNAATTTGAAATTTTTAATTTGAAATTTTTAATTTTTAAACAATTTGTAAACCTAGAATTTTTAAACTAAAATCTTCCTTACATTTAAAAATTAAAAATTATAAATTAAAAATTACAAAAGGTTTGCCAAAATCTTTTGTGGTTTGGATGAGTCACGGAGATGAAGTAGTTAACCTTCCCGAGGGATTTAAGGTCTTCGGATTGACCGAAAATGTGCCGTTTGCAATAGTTGGAGATATAGAGAGAAATATTTTTGGCTTACAATTTCATCCGGAAGTAGAGCACACGGAATTCGGCAATAAAATTCTTAAAAACTTTGTAGAGATTTGNNCGGTTTAATGAGAGAAGGAACAACAGCGTATGTAAAGAAAATATTTAAAGAAATCGGTATTGAACCTATAGTAGTCAATGCAGCAGGGGAGATGCTGAAGAGGCTTAAAAAGATTACCGATAGTGAGAAAAAAAGAAAAATAATCGGAAATTTTTATATTGAAATTTTTGAGAAAGAGATGAAAAAGTTAAAAATGAAAAATATTTCGGTTAAGCATCTACTGCAAGGGACGATTTATTCGGATGTGATTGAAAGCCAGGGCACAAAAAATGCGGCAAAAATAAAAAGTCATCATAACGTCGGCGGATTGCCCAAAAAAATGAAGCTGAAGCTTTTGGAGCCTGTCAGAAACTTTTATAAAGATGAGGTTCGGGAAATCGGCCGATTATTGGGGTTGTCCGAAGAGTTTATTAATAAACAACCTTTTCCCGGACCCGGTTACGCGGTGAGAATTAGGGGGGAAGTTACAAAACAAAGGCTGGCTATGGAGAAAAAGGCTGATAAAATTGTGCTTTCGGAAATACAAACAGCCGGCTTGTATCCTANNGGCAAAAATTCCCTATGATATCTTGCAGAGAATTTCTTCGAGAATTGTCAATGAGGTTAGGGGAGTTTCGAGAGTTGTTTACGACATAACTACCAAGCCTCCGGCAACAATGGAATGGGAATAAATCACTATTTTCTGGAAGATTTTATTTCCTGAATTGCTTCTTCGGTAAGTCTGACTGCTAATCCAATATATTTTTCAGGAGTTAGTTCTTTTAAATCATTTTTTTGCTCATCGATTATCGGTAATTTGGATACAATTTCCAGCCACTTATCTTTATTTATTTTTTCTCCGCTCCTGGTGAAATCTTTCATAATAGAATATGGATCTTCTACTCCTAAATTTCTCATTCTGGTTTGGGCGGCCTCCGACAAAATCGACCAATCTTCATTCAAAGCCTGTGAAATTAAATCAAGGTTTGGCCAAATTTTCTCAAGTCCTTTTGAGGTATTTTTATATGCAAGCAGTGACCATCCAAGAGGCAATCCCATTTCTCTTATTACGGTACTGTCGGATAAATCGCGTTGCAGTCTGGAAATAGGAAGTTTCCTGGCAAAAAATTCAAACATTGCGTTGGCTTTTCCAAGGTTACCTTCGCTGTTTTCAAATTTAATCGGATTGATTTTTTGCGGCATAGTGGATGATCCAACCGCATCTATCTTTACTTCTTGGGCGAACCAATGATCGCTAATATATCTCCAGACATCCTGGTCAAAACCTAAAAGAACGTTATTTAATCTGATAAAAGTTTGAAAATCTTTGGCCATGTCATCATACGGTTCAATTTGAGTAGTAGTAAGATTAGGCTTTAAACCAAAAGATGCAACAAATTTTTTGGCAAATGAGATCCAATCTATTTTTGGATAGCTATCTTTCAATGAATC
>PMIU01000090.1 GCA_003157195.1 Candidatus Nomurabacteria bacterium | reverse complement strand
GGCACGATGGATGCTTCAAATATGCTCAAGCCCGCGCTTTCCCGCGGGGAACTGCGAGCCATTGGGGCGACAACTTTGCGGGAATATCAAAAACATATTGAGAAAGACCCGGCCCTAGCTCGCCGTTTTCAGCCTGTCTATATTGACGAGCCTAGCACTGAAGACACTATTGCCATTCTGCGCGGACTGAAAGAAAGATATGAACTTTTTCACGGCATTAGAATCACCGATGACGCCATTATTGCCGCGGTGAACCTCTCTTCTCGCTATATTACCAACAGATTCTTACCAGATAAAGCCGTGGATTTGATCGATGAGGCATCAAGTTCGCTTAAAATAATGTTGGAAAACAAACCTCCGGTTTTGGAAGACGCGCATAGAAAAATAATGCGCTTGGAAATTGAAAAAGAGGCATTGAAAAAAGAAGTTTCTACCAATGAAATAAAAAATAGAATCAAAGAGATAGACAAAGAAATTGGCAACTTGTCGGAGAAAACCAAAGAACTCGAATTGAAATGGAAAAATGAAAAAGAAACAGTGACAGAAATCCGGGCAATCAAAAAAGAATTGGAAAGTATTCGCCTGGAAGCCGAAGATGCCGAGATGCGTGCAGACTTAACCAAAGCGGCGGAAATACGCTATGGGAAAATACCGACATTAAAAAAGGAACTTGATGTAAAACTTGCGCGATTAAAAAAATTACAAAAGTCGCGCCGAATCTTGAAAGAAGAAATCACCGCGGAAGACATCGCCGAAGTAGTGGCTCGCTGGACGGGCATCCCACTGACTAAAATGCTGGAAGAAGAACGCGCTAAGTTGGAAAAAATGGAAACTGAACTGGGGAAAAGAGTTGTCGGGCAAGAAACAGCCATCAAAAGAGTTGCTGATGTTATCCGTCGCTCTCGCGCCGGCATCGGAGACCCGAATAGACCCATTGGCTCATTTATCTTTTTGGGTCCGACAGGGGTTGGCAAGACCGAGCTCACCAAAGCACTCTCGCAATTTATGTTCAACGACGACAACGCTATTATTCGAGTGGATATGTCAGAATATATGGAGCGTCACTCTGTCTCCAAGCTCGTCGGTTCTCCGCCGGGATATGTTGGCTACGATGAAGCAGGCCAATTAACCGAAGCCGTTCGTCACCGACCTTATGCAGTTATACTTTTTGATGAAATAGAAAAAGCTCATCCGGAAGTTTTCAATATACTTCTCTCGCTTATCGATGAAGGTAGGCTAACCGACGGCAAGGGCCGAGTGGTAAATTTCAAAAACACCATCATTGTTTTGACCAGCAACATCGGTTCGCAATTTGTGGAAAAAATGGAATCAGTCGGATTTTCCAACAATTCCAAAAAGGCCGATTACGGTAATATGAAAGAAAAAGTTTTGGAGGCGCTGAAAGATAATTTCCGTCCGGAGTTTCTAAATCGCCTGGATGAAGTTATTGTTTTTGATGTTCTCTCACCCGAGGCTCTGGCTGAAATAGTGAATCTACGAATCGATGTTGTGCGAGAAAGGTTGGGAAGTAAGGGTATAAGTCTTGAAATTTCCAAAGAAGCGCTCGCGCATTTGGCGAAAGAAGGCTACGATCCGCATTATGGTGCGCGACCATTAAATCGTCTGATTCAAAATAAAATACTGAACCCGGTGGCGTCTTATATAATTTCAAACAATGTGAAAAAAGGAGACACAGTAAACGTGTCCGTGAAAGGCAGTGAGCTCTTGATTGAAGCTAAAAAAAGTAAAATAAAAAGTCCTATACACGTGCGAGCGAAGTCAGCAGCATAAACTATAAGACCCAGTAGATTTTGGTATATATTGTATTGACTTAAATACTTCAAAAGTATATTATTTAAGCATGTCCCAGATATCAAAAGATAAAATTAATTTAGTTAAAAATCTTTATTGTGATAAAAAATTATCAATGCGAGAAATTGCTGAGAAATTGGGCATTGGCATTGATGCTGTTGTGTATTTTATGAGGAAAAACAAAATCTCTCGCCGATCTTATAAAGAAAACAACGCGCTAGTTTTTAAAAACAAGAAACTGTCTTTTAAAGAAAACAAAAATTTATCTTTTATTGAAGAAAAACTAAAACTTACTGGCTTAATTTTGTATTGGGGTGAGGGTTATAAAACCAATAAAAGTAAAGGTATTGATTTTGCGAATAGCGACCCTGAAATGATTGCAATCTTTGTAAAATTTCTAAGAAAAATTTATAGAGTAGATGAAAAACGTTTTAGAATTTTACTTTATTGTTATGCAAATCAAGACATTAATTTTTTGATTAAGTTTTGGAGTAAATTAACTGGTATTCCAAAAGGGCAATTTTCTAAACCATATATTAGGAAGGATTTTAGAGAAGACGGAAGAAAAATGGAATATGGGATGATTCATATAAGATATGCAGACAAAAAGTTATTTTTGTGTATAATGGAAGCGATAGATCTTGTTAAATCAAATATGCGTCGGTGGTAGAGCGGTCAAATACTAGGGACTGTAAATCCCTCGCCCTTTGGGCTACGAAGGTTCGAATCCTTCCCGACGCACACTTTATTTTGTTATACTAAGGTATGCCTAAATTTGAAATATACCGACGGGTGTTGCCGGCTGTGGGACCCATTGTTTTTCGCAATTTCTTTGTTTTAGTCAACGGCATTATTTTTGTTGTGGTTGTTCTGCTTTTCGCTTTTGGTAGTACAGAGGCGGCTTTATTTCTTGGTATCGTTTTTTTATTGAATACTTTGATTGCTACGGCGCAAGACATCCATGCGCGAGTGCTTTTGGAAAAGTTGCAGATGCTGACTGCTTTAAAAGTTTTACGCATTAATAAAGACAAAACAGAGACGTCTATCTTGGCGGAAAAAATAATCAAAGGGGATTTGATTAAGTTGAAGTTAGGAGACCAGACACCTTGCGAAGGAAAATTGATTTCTGTAAACAATCTGGAAATATCCGAGGCGTTGGTTACTGGCGAGTCTAATTCATTTGGGAAAAAAGAAGGAGACAAAATTATCGCCGGAGCGATTATTACTTCAGGTAATGGCGTGATGGAAGCGGAAGGGCTTTTTAGTGAAAGCAGACTCTCTAAAATTGCCGGAGAAGCGAAAAAATACGCGGCGAGTCCGAGTTCTATTCAGACTGCCACCAATACGGTTATAAAGTATTCCAGTTATATTCTCATCGTGGTTCTTTTGTTTGTTATTGGGCGAGGTGTTATTTTGCATTTGCCGCGGCTAGAAATCGTAACGAATTCGGGCGCGCTCGCGAGCACCATTGTGCCCCAAGGGCTCGTGGTGGCCATAACCTTACTCTTTGCCATCGGCGCTGCTTCTTATTCCAGGCGTAACGTTCTTTTTCAAGAAATAAACGCGACCGAGAAACTTGGCAGAATAAAAAATCTTTGCATAGATAAGACTGGTACACTAACAGATAATATTTTAGTGGTGGAAGATATGCACATTATGGAAGGTTTTAATGTTGATGAGGCACGTGCCCTCACCCAGGCATGTATTTCCGGTTTGAGCGACACATCGGAGACTATTCTGGCGGTAAAAAAGTATTTGGAAAATAATAAAAAAAATGACGACAAAATACTAGAAGTTACAGGAGGGCTTTCTTTTTCTTCTTGGCGGCGATATGGCGCGGTGGAAGTGAAAGAAAACAACACTTTGCAATCAGTCTTTGTCGGCGCCCCGGATATTTTTTCTCCGAGAGTGGCAAATGAGGTGGAAAAAAAATGGCTGGAAAATATATCCGGAGAAAACGCCAAATTAGGTAAAAGAGTCTTATGTGTAGCCCGTAGTAGTGGAGCAGGCTTACCAAAAGATTTAAAAGAAGTGCAACTTTCTGTTATTGCAATGTTCGTGTTTAAAAATACTTTGCGAGAGGGAATAGAAGACACAATAAAATTTTTCCAAGATAGAGGTATAAAAATACGTGTTCTCTCTGGAGACAATTCTCAAACTGTGCAAGCGGTGGCAAGAAGTGTCGGTATTATTGGCGCCGAGAGCGTGGTGACAGGGGAAGAAATGAAAGGATGGAGCGATAATGATTTTAATACCAAAGCGCACGATTACACGATTTTTGCGCCGGTTTTGCCGGAGCATAAAGTGAAGTTGGTGGAAGCATTCAGGAAAAATGGTTTTACGGCGATGGTTGGCGACGGAGTCAATGACGCACTGGCGATGAAAAAGTCTGACCTTGGCATTGCCATGTTCGACGGCGCGCCGGTTACACGTCAGCTTTCCGACGTTATTTTAATGACTAATAGTTTTACCAGCTTGCCGGGAGCCGTAGAGCTGGCGGACCATTTTATCCGAAGTATAGAAATAAGTTCCGGGATATATATAAATATGAGCTTGGTTGGACTGCTCTTTTTTGTTATCATAAGTTTCTTCGGGTATTCATATCCACTTACTCCGCTCAACATCACTTTTATTAATTATTTCACGGTTGGATTTTCCACTCTGCTTATTTCCTATTGGGCCTTGCGTCCGACGGGTAAAATCCCAAGGACAGGCGAGAAACCATTTTTAAATAGAGTCATGCCGCTTGTATTTTATGCCGCAATCGTGGAAGCGATAGGGATAGCCTTAGTGTATATATTAAATATAAAAACTTCTAATATAATAATTTTATTATCTTTTATATTGTTTGGTTTTTTGTTTTTAATTCTTGCCTCCAAGGTGTATTGCGGGATTCTTACAAAAAAGGAAAAAATTCAGCTCTTTTTATTCGGAATATTTCAATTTGGCCTGCTTTATTTGGTTCTTCAGGTTCCACTTATCCTCCATTTTTTCAATATTAATCTTCTTTAGTCTAAAAAACTTGTTGTTTTTGAAAAAGTATGTTATTATAGAAACAAGCTCATGCATCTTGTGGGCGTTTTTTTATGGAAATCAGAAACATAGCAATAATAGCTCACGTGGACCACGGCAAGACTACTCTTACTGATGGGTTGATGAAGCAAAATGGTGGGTTGCAGGATGAAGGAGTGTCAATGGATTCAAACGATCTTGAAAAAGAGCGCGGCATTACCATTTACTCCAAAAATACTTCTATTGTTTACAAAGGCACAAAGATAAACATTGTGGATACTCCCGGCCACGCGGATTTCGGGTCCGAAGTGGAACGCGTTTTGCGCGCGATTGATTCCGTGCTTTTGTTGGTAGACGCCGTAGAAGGACCGATGCCCCAAACTAGATTTGTCTTAAAGAAGTCTTTGGAATTGGGCTTAAAACCAATTGTGGTCATAAACAAAATAGACAAACCAGCTTCCGATCCGCACCGAGTACACGAAGAAATTCTGAACTTGTTTTTTGAGCTGGGTGCCAACGAAGAACAGGCGAATTTCGAAACAGTTTACGCCATTGGCCGCGAAGGCAAAGCATTTAGACATTTAGGCGATTCTTCTCTCGATTTGTCTCCGCTTTTAGATGTAATTTTAGAAAAAGTTTTACCCGCCTCGGGCGGGTCCGCCGACCTTAAGATGTCGGCGCAAGTTTTCAACTTAGGTTACGATAACTTTTTGGGTAGAATGGCCGTGGCGCGAATATATTCCGGAAAGATAAAATCCGGCAGCCAAATTTTTGTGAAAGGAAATATTGAAGGTCAAGATGGAACGAGAAAAGGAAAAATCACAAAATTATTTTCTTTTGAAGGTATCGCCAGGAAAGAAATAGAAGAGGCCAGTTCTGGCGACATCGTCCTCTTGGCCGGGATTCCAGACATATATATCGGAGAGACATTGTGTGAAGATGAGTCCGTTGAGCCATTGCCTCATATCGCTATTGATGAGCCGACGCTCTCTCTGAATTTTTTGGTCAATGATTCTCCATTTGCCGGTCTCGAAGGGAAGTTTGTCACTTCCAGGCAGATCAAAGAAAGACTGGAAAAGGAATTGGAAATCAATGTCGGGCTTCGGGTGGAATTTTCTCCGACGCTTGCGGTCGGAGCCCCGTACCTCCGACAAAGTCGGAGCGGGTTTAAAGTATACGGACGGGGAGAATTACATATTGCCATCTTGCTCGAAAATATGCGCCGAGAAGGTTTCGAAATGCAAGTCTCTCAACCGGAAGTTATCATCAAGGAACGTGACGGAGTTAAAACAGAGCCTTATGAAGAGCTGGTAATAGATGTCCCGATGGAGTTCTCGGGAACGGTTATTGAAAAAATAGGTAAGCGACGTGGTATTATGAAAGATATGGTGGAAAAGGAAGGTATTGCTAGGATTGTTTTCGACATACCAACGCGAGGGCTTCTAGGTTATCGCGGTGAATTCATTATAGATACCAAAGGGGAAGGCATAATGTCCTCCCGGGTCACAGGTTTCGGAGAATACGCGGGAGAAATCAAAAAACGCGAGTACGGTTCCATGACTTCCATGGTAAATGGAAAAGCAGTTGCCTTTTCCCTTGCAAATTTACAGGAACGTGGTATATTGTATGTAGGTCACGGTACAGAGGTGTATGAAGGTATGGTTGTCGGAAATGTTTTGAAAGGGGACGATATGTCCGTGAATCCCACAAAAGGAAAACAACTTACCAACATGCGTGCGTCTGGGACAGACGAAGCCATAACTTTAAATCCCATTTTTACATTAAGCATCGAACGGGGATTGGAGGTTATGAATCACGACGAGTATCTGGAAGTCACTCCGAAATCCGTCAGACTTCGCAAAAAATATTTAACAGATATCGAACGAGCCAAAGCCAAGAGATAATATAAAATTTTATGCCAACAATAACTTTCAAACCAAAAAAAATAACTAAAAAAATAACTTCAAATCTTTCTCCTCGCGCGCTCGATGTTATTATGAATCGCTTCGGCTTAAACGTATCGGGAGAGAGGAAAACTCTTGAAGAAATCGGCAAGAAATATAACATTACCAGAGAGCGTGTTCGTCAGGTTGAAGATGCGGCCATTAATCTCATCAAGAAATCTGAAGCTTATAAAAGCGAACAAGCTGTTTTCGGAGAACTGAAACAATTGATGCATAAATTGGGTTCAATTGTCGCCGAGCATGAATTCTTGCCATATATATCAAAAGATAAAAGCACTCAAAATCATATTCATTTTTTCTTGGTATTGAGTGACGTTTTCAAGAAGCATCGCGAAGACGAACATTTTCATACACGTTACAGCATGGACGATGTCATGACAGACAAAGTTCACGACGCTCTGCGAAAGCTTTACGCGTCTCTGAAAGACGAAGACCTCATTCCGGAAACAGAAATTATTAAAAAGTTTTTTGATCAAATGAAAGATGTGGCCGTGGAATACAGAGATGACGAGATGGCCAAAAGATGGCTCTCGATGTCAAAGACCATTGCTAAAAACGGACTCGGCGAATGGGGCAAAGCTTCGTCTCCAAACATTCGCACTCGCGGAGTCAAAGATTACGCTTTCCTGGTAATGCGACGCCACGGTTCCCCGATGCACTTCAAAGAAGTCGCGGATTCCATTTCCAAAACTTTCGGTAAAAAGACACACTATGCCACTTGCCACAACGAACTTATCAAAGATCCGCGTTTTGTCCTGGTGGGCAGGGGAATGTATGCTTTGGCGGAATGGGGTTACAAGACAGGTATTGCCCGTGAAGTCATCGAAGATATTTTGAAAAGAGAAGGGCCAATGGCCAAAGACGACGTTGTGTCCAAGGTTATGAAAGAAAGATATTTCAAAAAGAATACTATTTTAGTGAATCTAGCCAATCCTAAATATTTCAAAAAGAACAAAGCTGGGCTTTACATTCTAGCTTAACCTCACCCCAACCCTCTCCTGGAAGGAGAGGGAGCTCCTTCCCCTTTCCAGGGGAAGGCGGGGGATGAGGTTCCTTTGTTTTTTCTCTTTTTTGTATTAAAATATAGGCATGGCTGATAAAGAAAAATCTAAAGGTTTTTTAGATAATATTGAAGATGGACTAAAAGAATATTGGGCTTGGATTTTGGCGGCGCTTATACTCTGGTTTATTTTTGCGTTCAATCTGCAATATGGTTTAATTCGTGCAATTTTGCCTATAATCGGAGTAATTATTTTGGGACGTATTGCCTGGGCGATGTGGCTTCATTATATTCAGCAAGATTTTATTTCCGGCATAGATTTTGTCTTGCTGGAAATAGTTCCTCCGCGCGAAGTCTTGCGCAGTCCGAAAGCGATGGAGCTTTTTATTACAAACGCTCTTTATCATTTCAGTTACAAAGGAGGCAAAGAGGAGTATTGGCAAGGTGCCGTTTGGTTTTGGTTTTCATTGGAGATAGTATCTCTCGATGGGCAAGTGCATTTTTATATTCGCACGCCGACGCGTATTCGTAGTTTGATTGAAACGCAAATGTATGCGCAATATCCTCAGGCGCAAGTCAAAGCCGTGGAAGATTATACTTTGGGGGTGGATGAGATTTCTCCCAAGAGCGCCTGGAATGCTTGGGGCTGTGAATTTAAATTATTAAAACCCGAAGCCTATCCATTGAAAACTTATGTTGATTATGAATTAGATAAAAATCCAAAGGAAGAATTCAAAGTTGATCCTATTTCTCCATTGGTGGAATTTTTTGGGTCACTCCAAAAAGGAGAGCAAGCCTGGATGCAAATTGTTATTACGCCTTCCAAGAAAACATATCACACAAAGGGAACTTGGTTTGGTAAACATGACTGGGCAGCAGAAGCGAGAGATGAATGGTATAAATTATTATATCCTTTTACTTCCCAAAGAGAAGAACCTGGACAGGGACTTGTTAAATCAGCTCGAATCGAAGTTCGTGTTCCGCCCTATCTGGATAGGATTTCAAAAGCAATGATTGCAAAAGTTTCCAAACTTGGTTTTGATACCGGCATTCGTATTTTCTATGTGGCTAAGAAGGAAGTTTATACAGTCAATCGCCGAAAAGATATTCGTCTTATCTTTCGTCAATACGAATCTCCTGACTGTAATGGTTTGGATCGTCACAATTCAACCCAGGGGGATGCTTACAGTGGTGTTTTCCCGGCCTCTGCGGAAACGGTTATGTTTTTAGCCAACAGAATGCTGAATGAATATCGCGAGCGCGCCTTTTTCCATCTTCCGTTACGCCACGAACTTTTTAATGTACATAAAATTCCTTGGCCTCTTTCCGGTTTTGTAAGGGCTTATTTTCATCCGGTAAATTTTGTCTTGAATGTTGAAGAAATAGCGACCCTGTGGCACTTTCCGGGTCAGATTATGCGTGTGCCTACCTTGGAGCGTATCGAGTCCAAAGAAGCTTCTCCGCCTACAAATTTACCTGTATAGCCTATGCAAAACAAAAATATTTTTTATGCTTTGGGCGTCATTGTTTTTTTGGTTTTTTTCTATTTCTTGTTTTTAAGCGCGCCTTCGAGTTTTGTTCCCAAAACCGTAGTTTCAATAGAGCCGGGAACAAGTCTGCATAGTGTCTCGGATGTTTTAAAAAAGGATAATGTCATCCGTTCCAGGGTGGCCTTTGAATTTTTTATGATACTTTTCGGCGGAGAAAAGCACCTTATCTCAGCCGATTATTTGTTTGAAAACCAGTTGCCGGTTTGGCAAGTCGCTTTTCGTGTCGCAAACGGCGAGCACCATATGCCGCCGGTTTCAATGACAATTCCGGAGGGTTTCAATGTAAACCAAATTGCGGATTTAGCCGTGTCAAAGCTGAAAAATTTCAATAAAGTCAGATTTCTACTTCAAACGAAAGACTTGGAAGGGTATCTTTTCCCCGATACTTACTTTTTCTTAACTAGCGCAAACGATATGGACGTTAGAAACTCTATGAATGATAATTTTAAGAAAAAAATAAATCCTCTGCTTCCAAAAATAATTTCTTCGGGCAAGAGTGAGAAAGATATTATAATTATGGCTTCGGTTATTGAAAGAGAAGCCAAAGGAGATACCGACAGGGAAGTCATCGCCGGGATTTTATGGAAGAGAATTGCCATAGGTATGCCGCTCCAAGTGGATGCTGCGCCCGAGACTTATAAAACAAGAGGATTGCCAAAAAGTCCGATTGGCAATCCGGGGCTTCTCTCAATAGAGTCGGCCATCAGTCCGCAAAATTCACCATATCTTTATTATCTGCATGATAAAAATGGGAATATCCACTATGCGAAAACTTTTGCCGAGCATCAAGCTAACATTAGGAAGTACTTATGAGAAAACACAATTTTGCTTTTATTGACATAGAGACTACCGGATTAAACTTGTTATTAAATGAGATTATTGAAATTGGCTGTGTGCTTACTACGGAGTCCCTCGAAATAATTGAAGAATTTGAATTGAAAATAAAACCGGAACATATAGAAAATGCCGACCCAGCGGCACTGAAGGTGAATCATTACGATGCTAATGAGTGGAAATCGGCTTATCCGTTGCTGAAAGCCATGAAGATTTTTTCCAAGAAAGTAAAAGACTGTATTATGGTGGGCCACAATGTGGCTTTTGATGCCGGATTCTTGGAATACGCTTTTAATAAGACAAATTTAACAAACACAATGCATTACCACAGGTTGGATACTGTGTCTATCGCTTGGGCGAAAATGCACAACGACCCGAAGCTTGAACATTTTTCTTTGCGTGGATTATGTGTACTTTTTGGCATAAAAAACGAGCGCGCGCATACGGCCCTGTCCGATGCGCGCGCAACCTACGAGCTTTACAAAAAGCTGATGGAATTGTAAGGTAAAAATATGAACAAAAAAACTGTATTTGTGGGTCTTTCCGGCGGTGTTGATTCTGCTGTTTCCGCAGCACTGCTCAAAAAACAAGGCTATGAAGTTGTCGGAGTTTTTATCAAAACTTGGCATCCGGATTTCTTGGTCTGCAACGAAGAAGAAGAGCGCCTGGACGCTATGCGTGTGGCGGCGCATTTAGATATTCCATTTCTCACTTTTGATTTGGCGGATGTGTATAAGAAAGAAGTTGGCGTTTATATGATACGCGAATACAAAATGGGCAGAACTCCAAACCCGGACGTAATGTGCAATAAAGAAGTGAAATTTGGTGCATTTTTAAAAAGAGCTCTTGCTGTGGGGGCAGATTTTGTGGCGACAGGACATTATGCAAAAGTGCTGCCTTTGCAAAATTTTTCCGGATTACTCCAGCCTTCGGCCGGAACCTTCCCCGTTCAAAATTCTGCAAAGGCAGCACTTCTCGGGAAAGGCATTGACCCCACCAAAGACCAAAGTTATTTTTTGTGGACCTTAAACCAAAAGCAACTTTCAAATATAATCTTTCCGATCGGTCATTTGAAAAAGACGGAAGTTCGAAGATTGGCGAAAAAATTTAAATTGCCGGTGGCAGAAAAAAGAGATAGTCAAGGTATTTGTTTTTTAGGCGCAGTGGATTTGAAAGAATTTTTAAAACATTATATTAAAGAAAAGAAGGGAAAAGTTGTGAATACCAAAGGGGAAGAAATAGGTTATCACGACGGAGTTGTCTTTCACACCCTAGGTGAACGCCACGGTTTTACTATTACAAAAAAAAGCTCGACCGATGGAGCATATTATGTAATCGGCAAAGATATAAAGAAAAATATATTGATAGTATCACAGAATCGAGTTCTCCCCCTTGATAAGGGAGGGTTAAGGGGAGTTGAATTAAAAAACACAAATTGGATTTCCAAAAGCTGTCCGCTAAAAGATAAAAGCTATACTTGTCAAATAAGATATCATGGAGAGTTTTTACATTGCCGGGTGGTTTGCGGAAGCAAGGCTTCCGCAAAAGTGATTTTCGAAAAGCCAGTTTTGGTTGCTTCCGGTCAATCTTGTGTGGTTTACGACAAAAATGTTTGCTTGGGTGGCGGAGTCGTTGTATAATATATATATGGAACAATTTTTTACACAAAACAGTGAAATGGTTTTAAGGTTGGTAGTTGCGGTAATCCTTGGGCTCATTGTCGGAGCAGAAAGACTTTTTGTGCATAAGGATGCCGGCATGAAAACCCACGCTCTTGTCGCTTTGGGTTCGGCAGTGTTTGTGCTCATTTCCGAAGCCATGGTGCAGAAATATATAAATTTTCCGGGCTTAAGTCCGACGATGATTCCGGGGCTAATAATCGTTGGCATCGGATTCTTGGGAGCCGGCTCAATAATGGTTTATGGTTCCCAGCTTCGAGGCCTGACTACGGCGGGCGGGCTTTGGGTCACGGCCGGCATAGGTATGGCGGCAGGCTTGGGGTTTTATGATTTAGCCTTTGTTGTTACTATCTTGGTGCTTTTGATATTAGTTTTAGTGAACATACTTGAGAGGCCTCTTAGAAAAATTTCCGAATAAAAAACTTGTGATGCAATCAGATGAAATAAGATCAAAATTTCTAAAATTTTTTGAGAGTCGGGGACATAAAATAATTCCTTCGGCTTCGCTCGTGCCCGAGAATGACCCTTCGGTGCTTTTTACAACCGCTGGAATGCATCCGCTTGTTCCTTATTTAATGGGAGAGAAACATCCTTTAGGGAAACGCTTAGTGAACATCCAGAAGTGCATAAGAACAGGAGACATTGATGAGGTTGGTGATTATTCTCATCATACTTTTTTTGAAATGCTCGGGAATTGGTCGCTTGGAGATTATTTCAAAAAAGAAGTTATTGAATGGAGTTATGAATTTTTAACCTCTCCGGAATGGCTTGGTTTGGATAAAAACAGAATTGCTGTTTCTGTTTTTGAGGGAGACCCCGATTCGCCGTTTGATGATGAGGCTTTTGAAATTTGGAAAAGTTTAGGTATAGACGAGAAAAGAATTGCCCGCTTGCCGAAAAAAAATAACTGGTGGGGGCCAGCTGGCGTTACGGGTCCATGCGGACCCGACACAGAGATGTTTTATTGGGTTGGCGACCCGAAAAAAATTCCCGAAACTTTCAATGACGATAGCCCACTGTGGCTTGAAATTTGGAACGATGTCTTCATGCAATATGATAAAAACAAAGATGGAAAATTTGAACCTTTATCTCAAAAAAATGTTGATACCGGAATGGGATTGGAAAGAACTTTGGCAGTGGTAAACGGCCTCGATGATAACTATAAATCTGAACTTTTTTGGCCAATAATAAAAAAGATTGAAGAATTGTCAGGGAAAAAGTATGAGGATGAAAAGAAAGCAATGCGTATCATTGCCGACCACGTAAAGGCTAGCACATTTATTCTTGGAGATGAAAAGGGGATAGCGCCTTCAAATACCGGCCAAGGTTATGTTTTACGCCGTTTGATTCGCAGAGCGGTCAGATATGGCAAACAGCTTGGAATTAAATCTTTTACCGGGGAAATAGCGAAGATCATAATAGATATATATAAAAATACTTATCCTGAATTGTCGAGTAATAAGGATTTTATTTTAAAAAACTTATTAGAGGAAGGAGAAAAATTTGAAATAACCTTGGAGCACGGTCTGAAGGAATTTGAAAAAGGAGTTGATGCGTTCACTCTCTTTACCACTTATGGTTTTCCAGTAGAGTTGACATTAGAGCTTGCGCGCGAAAAAAGTCAGACCATTGATATGGAAGATTTCAATAAAAAAATGACGGAGCACCAAAAGCTTTCACAAACTTCCTCTGCTGGTATGTTTAAGGGCGGGTTAGCGGATGCTGGAGAAGAAACCAAGAAATTACATACCGCTACGCATCTTTTGCGACAAGCCCTGGAAGACGTGCTCGGAGAAAAGATAGTTCAACGGGGAAGTAATATTACCGCCGAGCGGTTGCGTTTCGATTTTGCTTTCCCGCGAAAAGTTACCGACGAGGAAAGAAAGAAAGTGGAAGACATTGTGAATGAAAAAATACAAATGAAACTTCCGATGCAGAAAGTGGTGATGAAAAGAGAAGATGCGGAGAAAACCGGTGCTGAGCATGTTTTCGGCGACAAATACGGCGACGAAGTCAGTATATATTTTGTGGGAAATTCTCTTGAAGACGCTTATTCCAAAGAATTCTGTGGAGGCCCGCATGTGAAAAATACGGGTGAATTGGGCAAATTCAAAATTATTAAAGAAGAAGCGGTAGCGCAGGGGATTAGACGCATAAAAGCGGTACTATTGTAGTCTTTGTTTATGTTATAATATGTTAAATGAATATTTTTTCCAGATCCAAAGAAAAGGATGAATTAACATTGGTTTTCCATATCGGATCCTCTATGGTGGGAGGAGCGCTTTTTGTGACTCAGAAATCCGGAGTTCCCAAAATAATTTTTTCCGTTACGGAGCCGATACCTGTCGGAGAAGTGGTGGAAAGCAACAGATTTTTGTCACTGATGACCAAGTCACTCCAAATTGTCGCCGATAAAGTTTATCATGCCAAGCTCGGCGCGCCTTCCAGGATTTTTTGTGTTCTTTCCTCGCCTTGGTACATGTCTCAGACTCGGACTATCAGCCTTAAAAAGAATACTCCTTTTATTTTTACCGCAAAGTTGGCCGAAGAATTAGTCCAAAAAGAGATAAAGATTTTTGAGGAAGAACGATCGGCAAAATATATGAATATGGATAATTTATTCCGGACGATTGAACTCAAAAACATCAAAACGATATTGAACGGCTATGAAACATCGCAACCCCTGAATCAAAAAGCCAAGGAATTGGAAATTACTATTTTTATCTCCACGGGTGGCGAGCAGGTTCTAAAAAAAATAGAAGATACCATAGGGAAATATTTCCACTTCAAATCAATAAATTTTTCTTCTTTTGCGATGGCATCTTTCACCATAGTGCGCGATATCAATACCAAAGGAGAAGATTTTCTTTTGGTTGATATTGGCGGGGAAATTACGGATGTGTTCATGATAAAGAAAAACGCCTTGTGTGAGTCGATATCGTTTCCCTTGGGCCGTAATTTCTTGACACGCGGGGTCGTTGCCGGTTTAAATTGCACATTGGATGAAGCGAATTCTTTTATCTCTCTTTTAAAAGATGGTCACGCAGAGGGAAAATTTGATAAAGAAGTTACACCAATCATAAATAAACTGAGGTCCGAGTGGCTTCTTACATTTCAAAAGTCTTTGGCCGATCTTTCAAGCGACATTTCCATTCCATCATATATTTATGTGACCATAGATAAAGAAATGGCTGATTTCTTTTCAGAAACCATTAAAACCGAACAATTTAATCAATACACCTTAGCCGAGTCGAAATTCGAAGTCGTGTTTTTAAATACAGTTATGCTTCATGGAATTGTGGCTTTTGAAGAACCCGTAATTCGCGAATCCAGTCTTATTATAGATTCAATTTATATCAATCGCTTTTAATAAAATCATGGCCAAACAATTCCTAGAAGATATGGTGAGGGCGAAACGTATCAATAAAAAAAGAGAAGAAAAAGCGCCTACTCCCGAGGTTGTAAAAATTGTCCCAACAGAAACCGGAGGGAAAAGCAAATATATGCTTTGGGTTGTAGCGTTTATTTCTGTAATTTTTTGCTTTTTTGCGGTATCTTTTTTATTTTCCAAAGCGGAGATTATTGTGAACCAAAAAACGAAAGACATAGTTTTAAACGAAAATTTGTCTGCCAATAAGGATTCAAACACTGATTTGGCTTTTGATTTGGTAGTTATAGGAGGGACTGAAAGCACAACCGTGAAAACATTGGGAGAAAAAGATGTCGCGACAAAAGCCACTGGCACTGTTGTTATCTACAATGCCTTTAGTTCAGTCTCACAAGCGCTCAACATAGACACAAGGTTAGAGGGCTCAAATGGAAAAATTTATAAAACACAAACGAAAACGACTGTGCCAGGGATGGCCAAGGACGGAACGCCAGGATCAATTGAAGTAAAGATTTACGCTAGTGTCGCAGGAGCAGACTACAACAGCACTCCGCTCGACTTTAAACTTTTCGGTTTCAAGGGCACTCCGAAGTATGCGAAGATTTATGCTCGTTCCAAGGGAGACATAGCAGGCGGCTTTGTGGGTAAAGCTCCGGATATGTCCGACGCGGACAGCGCATCCGCCATAAACAGCTTAACGACGGCATTGCAGACCAAGCTCTTGGCACAAGCGACCAATCAGATTCCGAGCGGATTCATTTTGTTTAAAGATGCGGTTTTTCTGAACACGAATGTTGTAAATGGCCAGCCGAATATTTCATCGACTTATGACAAGGATAGCAATATAACCACGCTGACTTTAAACGGCACTCTGTACGGTATTTTATTTAACGAGCAAAAATTGAC